>CAZPEQ010000099.1:0-8087 GCA_964585605.1 uncultured Weeksellaceae bacterium
GCTTGCCGTGGGCGTTCCCGGTAGCATTGCCGGAATTTTCGCAGTGCATGAACGCTTTGGCTCCTTACCCATCAACGTACTCTTCGAACCGGCTATACGACTGGCTCGACAGGGTATCGTTGTTACAGAAAAACAAGCTGAAAAACTAGCCGAATACCAAGGTGATTTTGCGGCTACCAATCAAGAGCCCATTCCCCTTATGAAGTCGTTCAGCGTTGGCGATACCATCACGCATAGGGACTTGGCGCATACCCTTGAACGTATCGTGCAAGGTGGCAATGACGCCTTTTACACCGGACAGATGGCACAGGAAATCGTTGATCTCCTGCAGCAGCATGGTGGGATTATCACCGTTGAGGATTTGGCCAATTACCAGGCACAATGGCGTGACCCGGTTTCATTCCAATACGATGACCTCTCCATCATTTCCATGCCTCCCCCCTCCAGCGGAGGCCTCTGCTTGGCGCAGATCATGAGATCCATTGAATCTTTTGACCTGCATGAATTAAGCTACCAAGGAGATTCCATGATTCAGATTTTGGTAGAGGCAGAGCGCCTGTCCTATGCCGATCGAAGTAAATACTTAGGGGACCCCGATTTTGTGGATGTGCCCGTGCAAGAACTATTGGATAGCACCTATATCTGCGCACGCATGAGCAACTTCTCATTCGACACAGCAGGAAGTTCAACCGCCGTTCAGCCGGGAAGCTTGATCTTACACGAAAGTGATGAGACCACCCACTACTCTATCATCGATCAATTCGGCAATGCGGTATCCGTAACGACAACGATAAACTCCGGCTATGGCAGCAAACTCTATCACCCTACACTTGGCTTCTTCTTCAATAACGAAATGGATGATTTCAGTGCCAAACCCGGGGAACCTAACCTCTACGGTCTTGTTGGTACTGAAGCCAATGCCATAGCTCCGAATAAGCGCATGCTCAGTTCCATGACACCTACCATCATAGAAAAAGACGGCGAATTGTGGATGGTACTCGGCACGCCCGGAGGGTCACGCATTATCACATCAGTCCTGCAAACGATATTGAATGTGCACGAGTTCGATATGACGATGCAAGAAGCCGTTAACGCGCCGCGTTTTCACCACCAATGGCTTCCCGATGAGATCATGATGGAACAGGATAAATTCCCTGTTGAGGTCATGGAGAATCTACAGAGCAAAGGGTACGACATAAACCAAGAGCGTGCACCTGTTCAAGGTAAGGTAGATGCGATATTGGTTCTACCGGATGGCGTTTTACAAGGCGGAGCGGACCCACGCGGTGATGATGCCGCTGTTAGCTCGTCATTTTAGCATAAACCATTAAAGCTTATTCTTCGCGCACTCTTTTGCATACCCGAACTGTGGTGCAGAAATTGCAGCGACACGGAAACATGCGAACCGTATTAACTAGCATACTCATTTTTAGCGCGCTCCTGGGTTATACTCAGGACAAGGAGAAGGACATGTATGCGCTACATGCTGCCTTTTCGTTTTACTTGGATCAATACTATCAGATCAGCCCGTGGGATGACTCCCATTTCCATATCGATGACCTGCGTTTATCTGCTGATTTCCCGAACGATTCCCTTAAAGCAGCGTATGGCTTAAAGGGTGATTCTATTATTTCCTACGATGCACGAGACTTTTGCTTTGGTCATGCATTGGACAATTTCCAATCCTTGTTGGATCACCCGAATTTCCATTCCTTTCCTCTGGACAGTTTAGACGAATCGATCTATGTGAACGCTTCTCCGGATGGTAAATTACTGTCCTTGACCATTGACGAACACCACGGCGGAACCTACCTCAGTCAGATCAGTGTAACTCTATTCAGAACGGCAGAACGGACATTGGTGTTTCTTGATGATATATTCGAGGACTACGCCGGAACCGAACCACCCGCGCACCCATTTAACACCGATGGGTACTACGAGATCGATACGCTGCACACTGCAACAGGCATAGTTTATCACCTATCCGGCAGTGTAAAGGGGTGCAGCAGTTGCATCGGCTTATATCACGATTTCGTTCGCTTTGATGGCGATAGTATACTCTGGCTTGACGGTTTAGAAATGAGTTTTCGCGCTCAAAATGCGGAAAGCACATGGAATTCTGCTCAACGCACCCTCACACTCGAGTACATGCAAGATGATTTGAACTATGGCTTTCAATGCGGTAATGGCTACCCGGAAATAGGTGATGATGACGAAGAGTTTGACGACACGGTTATACATACATGTATTTTCTCGTTCATCGATAACCAATTAGAACTGAAGTACACTTCAGCGCGACCCCATATTCCCGAGGAACATTGACCTCCCCCAACATACTACCTCCCCCTCCCACATATGCCCTTAACTCCTACCTTCGCCCGGCATGTCAGACGGTAAGGTTTATTACGGAGATTACCTCCAATTAGATAAGGTACTGGGGGCACAAGCTCCTGAAAGCGATAAGGTGAATGTGGATGCACATGACGAAATGCTCTTCATTGTGATTCACCAAGCGTATGAGCTGTGGTTCAAGCAAATACTGCACGAACTGGGCTCCGTGGTCAAGATTTTTAAACGTCCTGAGATCAATGACGATGGTCCTGCAGTGCCCACCACGGTGCACCGTTTACGACGCGTTAACACCATCTTGCAAGTGTTGGTCAAGCAGATAGATATACTCGAGACCATGACACCGCTTGACTTCTTGGACTTTCGCGACCTCCTTAGGCCTGCCAGTGGTTTCCAAAGTATCCAGTGGAAAGAGATCGAAGCGCGGCTTGGTTTAAAGATGGAAGACCGATTCGGGAAACAGTACTATACATCGCAACTTAAGGCTCAGGATAAGGAATATGTTGAGGACATTGAGAAAGATCCTACGTTCATCGAACTCCTGAATACCTGGCTGGAGCGCATGCCTTTTTTTGAGGAGGAATACTGGGGTGAACCAAGCAGTGACGGACGGCCCGCTTTTTGGACGATTATGCGCAAGGCTTATGCGGACAGTTTGAACGAGCGCGAAAAGGGAAATCTAGAAGCGTGGGATAAAGTCTTCTTCACCGATGGTGATGACCGACGGCTCAGTGCAAGTGCTTGCCGCAGTGCGTTGTTCATTATGTTGTACCGTGACCTACCCTTATTTCAACTTCCCTTTAGCCTGCTGCAAGCCTTGCTTGACATCGATGAAGGAATGGCCACATGGCGGTACCGACATATCAACATGGTTAGTCGCATGATCGGTATGCGGGTTGGAACTGGCGGAAGTACAGGAAAAAAATATCTCAAGGGTGCAATGGATAGTCATTACATCTTTTCGGAGATAGCTGATTTAAGTTCCTTTTTGATAGAGCGTAACCGCATTCCTAAGTTACCGAAAGACTTGGTGCATAAACTTGGATTTACCGTGAACGATTGACGAGACTGCTTGAAGGGGTCAAAAAACGGCAGCAAGCTAAACGGCAAGAGTTGTGGTTAGGCGCCGCCTAGCAATGGATCCTGTTATTATCGGCGCGGTACTGTGGACACATCGAACGTGTAAAAATGGCTGATCAGAATTGGAAGTTGAAACTCAAGTATGGAAAGCTCGTAACCCCGTATAAGCACTTTACTGCATTGGCAGATGGCATTCATCGTGACGTAGAACGTGACAGTCCAAGAGCTTGGATGAGCCTGAAAATTTGGTGCCTCGACTCTGATGAAGCTGTAGATGTGATGCGATCCATTGCGCCCCAACTCGATTTCGAAATTGACGGACAAATAGAAATCTACGATTCAGAATCAGTCGACCCACCCGAAGACAGTCCGCATGGTTATGAGGCGAACTTCACCTATTATGATCGATAAATGCCAACGTCTAGCCTGTTCAGATAGCTCGCAATGAGGTAATTACCATACAAGGCTTTTTTAGGCGTAAGCAGCATGTTTAAGCGAAAATACCTGAACGACTATCTGCATTCGATCATTGCCATACAATGCAGACATAAGCGGGCACGTTAAACTAAGTAAACCGTCACCTACATGAAGAATTCTCTGTTGTTCCTCCTCTTTCTTTTTCTCGGTCAGATGGCACTTGCGCAAAGCGACGCCAACTTGGCACGCGTTGAAGGAACGATCGCAGATTACCAATCAAATTTGAAAACCGGTGAGGTCATTTTGTTTCAGGACAAATCTTCAAAAAAGAACTACGAAGCGGTGAGCAATGCCCAAGGCCAATTTGAGACCGAACTCCCATGTGGTGCAACATACCTGATCAAGATCCAAGGTTTCAAAGAGGAAAAGGACTATTCCGAATTTGAAATACCAAACCCTGAAGCAGATCATACAAGTATGGTCATTGAAATAGACATCAAATATGAGCCTAGCAAAAGGTTCACACTTCGCAACGTTTACTTTGAGTCAGGAAAATACGCGATCACAAAGAACTCCCACGTAGAATTGGATGAGCTAGTAGCTTACTTAAAATTGAAGCAGCTCGATACGATAGAAATAGGCGGTCACACCGACAACATTGGAGGAAAAGAAGCTAACCAAGTGCTTTCTCAAAAACGAGCAGAAGAAATCGTAAAGTACTTGATCAAGATGGGTATTGAACCCAAACGGTTAACCGCTGTTGGGTACGGAGAGCAAACTCCTATTGCCAACAATGATTCAGTTGAAGGCAGAAAGTTGAATAGGCGAACGGAGGTTAAAATAACCAGCTCCAACGCTAAGTAATTCAAGCACGTTAGGAGACGGTTTCGTCCAGAGCATCAGGTTCATATGATTGACTATAATTTCAACCCTAACTTAACTAAGACACCAGAATTAATATCCCCATTTCGGTATGGTTGAGCAAATAATTTCCATCCAATTGAAATTCTGTCAGATACCATGTGGTTACCTTCTATAATTAGATTATATCCTAAAGAACTACGCCTATCGACCAAATTATCGCGCCTGACCCAAACCCCGTTCTCATTGACAAGACGTGATGGCAGCGTTTCGGATAAAGAATAGAACGTTATTCCAGTTCCCACCCTGAAGTCAAATCGTCCTGTATTTTTAAACGGAGAAACGAAAACGTTCAAATTTCCTTGAACAAAGGAAGCTTTTTCAAAAGCTGATGACGCTGCACTCTGGCCTAAATTCAAGGACAGCGAACTTGTGAAATACTTATTATACTTGAAGTTCAATTCATTCTCGTAATTGAAGACAAGAAAATCGCCAGAACCTAAAAGTGACGCACCTGCTCCTATTCTAAAATCGAGTCTATCCGTCGCTTGCTGTTTGCTGGTTTCATCTTGTCCAATTCCTTGTATTGAAACGAAAATGCACACGGCCAATATAGAGATCTTTGTTCTCATTCTTCTGCTAGACTAATTCATAACTCCTTGATAAACCGAGGTTACACGGCGAATCTATATGAATATAACCTACACGCGAATTAAAAAAAGTTAAATACTATCCTCTTCTATGAAGCAAATGCTTTGTAGGCTTTCTTTTTCTAGCCCGTGTTGGCCTAGGATTATGCAGAAGCAACTCTTTATCAAGAACCTTGAGTAATCGACATCCTATTCCTACACCGAATTCGAGCGAAGCTCTTTCCTGATCAAACGGTAAAACTTTGCCCCTGTTCAGGAATTACTATCTCTGCGAAACCTTCTTCTTCAAAGATTTCCTTCATACCAATACGCGCATCATCATCACCATGAACAACGAATAACTTTTGCACCTGCGCGGGATCCTGTGCTTTCATGAAACGAACCAATTCAAAACGGTCAGCATGGGCACTGTAGAAACTCATGCGCTGGATCTCTGCTCTCACAGGGATCTCTTCACCATGAATATTCACGACCTCTTTGCCATCCATAATATCACGCCCCAAGGTTCCTGGTGAACAGAAGCCTACGACCAGTACCGTGTTTTTGGCATTGCCGAGCGAATGCTTGAGGTGGTGTTTGATTCGACCCGCGTTCATCATACCTGCAGCAGATATGATGATGCACGGTTTATCATAGGAATTCAAATCCTTTGATCGTTCACTGGTTAGCACATAGTTAGAGCCCGGAAAACTGAACAGGTCATTATCTACCTGTAACTCTTCTTGTACATGCTTACTGAAAAGCGCCTTATGTTGATTAAAAATAGCAGTAGCATCAATGGCTAGCGGGCTATCTAGGAATACAGGAATAGGCGGCAGATCATTCTCATTCGCCAACTTATTCAAGGTGTACAGGATCTCTTGCGACTTACCCACGCTGAAGGCCGGAATGATCAATTTCCCTTTTTTCTCTACACAGGTATGGCGTACATGGCGCAACAGTTCATCCGTTGCCTCTTTTAATGGTTGGTGATCACGATTACCATAGGTACTCTCACAGATGACCACATCAGCTTGTGCTGTTCGAGCAGGATATGGCAAAAGGCGCTGTACATAACGTCCCACATCCCCAGAGAACAAGAGTCGTACGATTCGATCACCATCGGCTATCTCCAAACGCACTGCAGCACTGCCTAAAATGTGCCCTGCATCTGTAAAGGTCAGGCGCACGCCGTCTAGGATCTCGTGCGTTTGGTCGTATTCAACAGTTCTGAATTTTCGAAGTGCGGGATACACGTCTTCCGGCGTATAAAGCGGCTTTGCCCCTATACTCACCTCCTCTCCTCTAGCCTTTCGCTTCTTATCAAAGAAGTGATCCGCCTCTTGGATACGGGCGCTATCGGCTAGCAAGATCGTACATAAATCCAGCGTTGCAGGAGTAGAAAAGATCTGCCCGTGAAAGCCCTCTCCAACAAAACGAGGAATCAATCCGCTATGGTCAATATGGGCATGACTAAGAACCACGGCGTCAATCGATCCCGGAGAAAATCCGAAGCGGTGATTCTTCTTATCACTTAATTCCCCTTGCCCTTGAAACAGGCCGCAATCCAACAACACCTTGCGCCCATCTTCTAACTCGATTAAGTGTTTGCTGCCCGTAACCGTGCCAGCAGCACCGTGGAATGTGATTTTAATAGCCATGTTAATAGTTATTCAGGCAAAGGAAACAAACGCAACAAGTATTGCGCAATAGAGTATTAAAAACTTGACAAGACTAACATCTTCTTGGCTTTTTGTTACGCAAGACTAAGTTTACCTTGGTCATTATGAATACACGTTGTCTCTTCAAACTACTCCTTCGGTCTTGTTCCTGCATAGCCGTGCTAGGTATGGGCCTGTTCCCCTGTTGTGGCCAAGGTGTGGTGAAAGGTGTGGTATCTGATGCCTCTAATGGAGAAACGCTGATCGGCGCAACTGTTCTTGAAAAAGGAACAACGAATGGCGCCGTAACGGATTTCGACGGGAACTTCAGCTTGAATATTGATCATGCGCCACCTGTCGTGTTGGTCGTGTCCTTTGTAGGATATGTGGACAAAGAGCTGACCATAACCGACTTTTCGAAGACCGTCAAGTTCAAAATGGCTACCAATCAGGTGGTATTGGGTGAAGCGGAGGTGATCGGCAGCCGAATCACCGATAAACAAAAACAGGAACCCTTGACAGTCGAAACGATGGACGTCATTGCCATTAAGGAGGCACCAAGTGGCGACTTTTATGAAAGTTTAGGCACCTTAAAAGGTGTTGATCTCACCGCTGCTAGTATGGGCTTTAAGGTGATTAATACACGAGGTTTTAACAGCACTAGTCCGGTGCGTTCATTGCAACTGATCGATGGTGTAGATAACCAAAGCCCCGGTTTGAATTTTTCATTGGGTAATTTCTTGGGGGCTTCCGATCTGGATGTACAACGGGTTGATATCGTAGCAGGGGCATCTTCTGCTTTCTACGGCCCAGGAGCGTTCAATGGTGTGATCAACCTAAAAACCAAAAGCCCTTGGCTATTCCCTGGAACAAGCGCCTTTATTCGATTAGGAGAGCGTAATCAACTGATAGGAGCTATGCGACATGCAGAGGTGTTCAAGGATAAGAAAGGAGATAATCGCTTTGCGTATAAATTGAATGTCTATGGCTTGCGGGCTGATGATTGGGAGGCAGAGAATTTGGCCGCAACGATCGATTCCCCCACCGAAATCAATAATCCGGGAGGGTACGATGCCGTGAATACCTATGG
>CAZPEQ010000100.1:0-8024 GCA_964585605.1 uncultured Weeksellaceae bacterium
AAGTTGAAGGCGATAGTATAGCGGCAAAAGCACAAAAGCGATCACCATATAACCTGGTACATAGCCCAGCACCATTTGCATGTAACTGAATTGGCTGGTCGCCACCCAACCCGGGACGCTAATAAAGGTGACCCCGCTGAGCGATGCTCCTATCATTCCAAAAGCCACTACTAACCAAGGTGATCGGCGTTCTCCTGTAAAAAAGGTAGCATTGTTCGCTCCTTTAGAAGTTAACCTAGCCACGGCGTAGAGCAGGGCGAAATAGCCTACGATCACAGTAATGATGAGTGACGACGACATGTGACAAAGGAAATCAATGAACGGTTCCAATACACCGCGTTCGTGACTTCTTGCCACCACACAATTGTCGTATTACTCGATTACCTAGATTTGACTATATGAGCACGATTCAACAGCTCTATGCTTTCAGAAGGTGGCTACTACCTCATGCGTTCAACATGCCTGCTCATGCAGACAAGTACGTGACCGTCTTCAGTCATCCACGCTCCGGCACACACTTTTTGGAGACCTTTTTAGGGAAGAATTTTTACCCCGGGGAAGACCTAAAACAGGCGGGTGGGGCTTGGGGGCATTGGGCAGATCGTAAACCCCAAGCGGACACCTTCGAATTTGGCAAACTATTCGGGTCGCATCAATTTCCCAACAAAAAAGTAATCGAGCTTAATATTCCTAAGATTTATATCGTTCGAGATCCTCGGGCCGTAGCCCTTTCGGTATGGAAGACCCCCAACTTTCTGCACCCTGACCTAGACGGTATATCCTTCTCGGATATGTTACGGGTCAAGTTGGATTGGATAGGAAGCCCTAGTTGGCGGTATAAACCAGTATTCACCATCGGAGAGCACTGGGTGGCCCATGTTAACGGTTGGCTAGAGATCGCTAAAAAAGACCCCCGGTGCCTCATCCTTAGCTACGACCAGTTGGTTAACAAGCCCTATGATGCCTATCTGAAGATTCACTCCACCTTCTTTACTGATCAAACCGTGCTTGCTGAGCATGCCGTTGATTTCATCAAAAAACCAGTAGGGCTGCTTCCAAACGCGGCAAATACCGTGTCGTGGAAACAGGCCTTTTCGCAAGAAGACGAAGAGTTCCTATTCAGTCAAGTGCCCAACTCCATGCATCGGTTCCTTTCAAGTTAAGGGTCGTTGATGATGGCCTTTAGCGTAATTTCGTCACCATGTCTTTCTCTTCTGAATTACTAGAAAGGGCCGTAGATCAGTTGGCATCGCTACCAGGCATAGGGAGAAGAACCGCAACGCGCTTGGCCCTTGACCTATTACGAAGAGAGCCTGATGCGGTAAGTCGTTTTACCACTTCGATCCAATCCTTAAGGGATCGCGTGAAGTACTGTATCAACTGCTGCAACATCAGCGACTCTGAGCAATGCGAAATATGTGCAGACCCTGGGCGGGATCATGCCTTGATATGTGTGGTCAGCGATATTCGAGATGTCGTAGCGATCGAAAGTTCAAAGCAATATAGTGGCCTCTATCATGTGCTAGGCGGAGTAATTAGTCCCCTTGACGGAGTGGGGCCGGAAGACATACATGCCAAGGAACTCTTTGCGCGTGCTGAACAGGAAGAGGTCAAAGAAGTCGTGCTTGCCATGGATGGCAGTGTAGAAGGCGATACTACTTGTTTCTACCTCTTCAAGCACCTAGACACTCGCGGAGTTAAAGTATCTGTAATTGCACGGGGGTTAAGTGTTGGAGGCGAACTTGAGCATGCGGATGAAGTGACACTTGGTAGAAGTATCGCGCGCCGCATACCTTATGAGAAGAACCTAAGTCGGGTTTGAAAAAAGACTAGATGAAGCTCTCTGTCATCATCGTCAACTACAACGTTGAGGCTTACCTCGAACAGTGCTTGAGCTCAGTATTGAAAGCACTTCATGCCGTAGACGGTGAAGTATTCGTGGTTGACAACCAGAGCACTGACGGTTCTCTTGCCATGGTCAAGGAAAAGTTCCCGAAAGTAAAATTGATCGCCAACACTGTCAACGTGGGCTTTTCTCGTGCGAACAACCAAGCGATCAAAATAGCGCAGGGAGAATATGTAGTGCTACTTAACCCCGATACGGTGGTTGGCGAAGACGTTTTCAAAAAAGTGTGTCAGTTCATGGATCAGCACGCGGATACTGGCGGGCTTGGGGTTAAAATGATCGATGGCACGGGTAACTTCCTTCCGGAATCGAAGCGTGGCCTGCCAACTCCTGCTGTAGCATTTTACAAGATCATTGGATTAACCCGACTTTTCCCACGGTCAAAGACCTTTGGGCGGTATCAATTAGGGCATCTTGCCGATGACGAAACCGCAGAGATCGAAATACTTTCTGGGGCGTGTATGTTCCTACGCAAGAAGACCTTGGACGAAGTTGGCTTGCTTGATGAATCATTCTTCATGTATGGCGAGGATATCGATCTGAGCTATCGCATCATGCTAGGCGGGTGGAAGAACTATTACTACCCAAAAGCACAGATCATACACTATAAAGGAGAAAGCACGAAAAAGAGCTCTATCAATTACGTACTCGTCTTTTACAATGCCATGGCCATCTTCGCCAAGAAGCACTTCTCCAGCAAAGGAGCAGACCTGATCGGCTCCTTGATCAACGCGGCTATTTTCCTAAGTGCTGTTGTAGCTATCGTTGCACGCTTCTTACGCCGCATGATCTTACCTATTTTGGATGTGGTTTTGTTGGCCGGTCTGGTCGTTTCTCTCATCCCTGCTGCAGATAAAACCCCTGTTGCTGCCTTATCCTTGATCATGCTAGTCGTATCGGCCCTAAGTGGTATCTACGACATTCCCATTCGCCTCAAAGAAATCATTAGAGGATCTATTGTAGCTGGTTTAGGGCTAGCTACGATCAACCTCGTATTTGATCTTTTTTCCTGGTCTCAATTAGGTAGTTCCCTCTCCTTATTGATCCTGGCTATGTTCCTGGCCAGATCCATCATGCATTTCATCGGATCAAAAGGGTTTGACCTACGGGCCAATCGAAAACGCAAGATCCTTACCGTGGGCTCCAAGGCAGAAGCCGATAGGGCAATAGCCCTACTATGGCAAACACATTATGGCCTAGGCAACACGCAACATCATGAGACCGATGGGACTGATCTGAGCGGAGACTCACTGCGGAGATCGATTGAGAATGAGCATATTGATGAAGTTATCTTCTGTGCAAAGGATTTACCCTCGCAACAGATAATCAGTCTAATGAGTGAAGTACGTGAAAGTCAGGCGCAATTCAAGATCGTTTCTCCTGGTTGTTCGCATATTATCGGTTCCAACAGCATAGAAAGTACAAAAGACCTCTTCATGTTGAAGGATTTTGGCATAATCAGCTCTGCAGCCATACGAACCAAACGGATTCTGGATATCGTGCTTTCCTCGCTGCTAGTCCTTTCCTTACCGGTGTCATTTTGGTTCATCAAGGAGCGGAAGAACCTTTTCTCCAACCTAACACAGGTGTTGCGAGGAGATAAGAGCTGGGTAGGATATCCGAAGGACAGACCCGCGAAACGGGTTCGTTTTCGTAAACCCGGTATCCTCCAGCCTATTACAGGTAAGATCAAATGGGCCAGTCCTCAAGGTAAAGAACGCACTGAATTGGTATATGCCAAGGATTATCACTACACAATTGATATCCGTTCGTTTCTTTCAGGCTTCTCGCATCTAGGACGGTAAGAGTATGCGTTAAATTTGCACCAGCAATTCGCTATCAGGATACATGGTACAGAGTGAAATTTTATTACCAAAGATGGGTGAGAGCGTGGCTGAAGCCACCATCATCAAATGGCTAAAGAATGAGGGTGATCCCATTGAAGCTGATGAGCCCATTGTCGAAATTGCTACCGATAAGGTAGACAGTGAGGTTCCCGCCGCGGAAGACGGGGTTTTAATCAAACAACTCGTTGCTGAGGGTGACGTGATCCAAGTTGGACAGCCAATTGCGGTCGTTTCTGGAGAAGGAGGGCCTGCAGCAGGAGTTGTAGAGGTAGCGGCACCAGCTATTAGTGCGCCTGTGCCGGCATCTTCAAGTACAAGTAATGGTCATGCAAGCGCCGCGCCAGTTGTCGAGTTCGCCGGAAACAGTGCAGCTACGCCGCGTAACGGTGCCAATGGTAAATTTTACTCTCCACTTGTTCGGAACATAGCGCAGGCCGAAGGAATAACAGTAGCCCAGCTTGACAGCATTGCCGGTACAGGAACCAGTGGGCGAGTCACTAAAAAAGACATTCTCAACTACTTAGGCACGAGAGGTAGTGCTCCATCAGTAAGCGTTGCACCAACGGTATCTACAGCCGTTTCCGCACCCGTCAAAGCAAAAGCTCCAGCTCCTGATATCTTGCCTGATCAAGGCGATGAGATCATTGAAATGGATCGCATGCGCAAGCTCATTGCAGACCACATGGTCATGAGCGTGCAAACCAGTCCGCATGTAACCAGTTATGTAGAGGCCGATGTTACCAACATCGTGAATTGGAGGAACAAGAACAAAGCTGCCTTTCAAGAACGCGAGGGTGAAAAATTGACTTACACCCCTATTTTCATGGAAGCGATCGTGCAAGCCATCAAGGAAATGCCCATGGTCAATGTGCAGGTAAGTGGCAGCTCCATCATAAAGAAGAAGAACATCAACCTGGGTATGGCTACTGCTTTGCCATCCGGGAACTTGATCGTACCGGTTATTAAGAATGCCGACCGCCTGAACCTGGTGGGTTTAGCAGCTTCCGTGAACGATTTGGCAGCCAGGGCTAGACAGAACAAACTCTCTCCTGACGAAATCGGAAATGGTACCTATACGGTTACCAACGTTGGCACATTTGGGAATGTCATGGGCACTCCAATAATAAACCAACCTCAAGTGGCGATCATGGCTGTTGGCGCTATTCGAAAGAAACCCGCTGTTATTGAGACGAATGAGGGTGATTTCATAGGCGTTAGACAGATGATGTTCCTCTCACACAGCTACGACCATAGAGTTGTTGACGGCGCGTTAGGAGGCCAATTTGTGCGTCGTGTGGCTGATATTTTGGAGGCTTGGGATATCTCGAGGACTATATAACGTAATTGCGAGGTAGTTTTTACTACTTTTGGGCGTCTTCATGCGCGCTTACCATGTGGATATTAGAGCTTTCTGAGTGATGAAAAGACCTTTACTGTTTCTTGCTATAGCTGCTGGTTTTGTAGCTCCAGTCAATGATGCGTTCGCACAGAACGACTACACTACCTTCAATTGGAAATTTGAAGAAGCCAACAAACTCATGGATGAGAAATTCTATGATAAGGCGGCTGAGATCTGGGGTGAATTGGTTGAATCCAATCCAGAAAACTCAAACCTCAATTGGAAATTAGGAGTAGCGTATTTCGAGAGCTTCACACAACGAGACAAGTCTTTACCCTTCTTAGAGAAGGCGGCCGACCGACGGCACAGTGAATACAGCTTGGCCAATATCAGCGACTACGACAAGTATGATCCCAAAGAGAGGAATGCACCCCCAGAAGTTGATTATTACTTGGCACGCAGCTATCATTTGAATTATGAGCTAGACAAAGCTGAACTCTACTACCAAAAGTTCCTTGACCAGCGCGATTTCAAACACGACCTCTACAAGCCAGCGCAGCGCGGTATACAACAAGTGGGCAACGCCAGAGAATTGATTAAAGATCCCAAACATTTCCCGGTTCAAAATATTGGCGGGGGGGTTAATGGTAATTTTCCTGATTTCAGCCCGGTCGTTTCCTTAGATGGCAACTCACTTTTCTTCACTTCACGCCGTGTGCGTCCAGATTCTTCGAATAATGGGGTGATCGACGAGATCGCAGGGTTCCCTTACGAAGACATCTACGTGTCGTATAAGGATCGCGAAGGGAATTGGCAGAAGCCGGAGTTGCTGAACATCAACAACGAAGGCCACTTGGCGTCAATCAATGTTGCTGCAGATGGGCAACGCTTGTTCATGTACCGCGATGATGAAGGTGACGGCAACATTTACCAAAGTCGGTTGATCGGTGAGCAATGGAGTGAGCCGGAGAAACTTGGATCCAATATCAACACCAAATCTTGGGAAACACACGCTGCGCTTACTGCAGATGAGAGTACGATGTACTTCGTGAGCGATCGAACGGACGGAAGCCTTGGAGGTCGTGATATTTACCGCGTGGTGCGTCTTCCGAATGGAGAATGGAGCAAAGCTCAAGGCATTGGTGGAGTCATCAATACGCCGTATGACGAAGATGCCCCCTTCGTTCACCCTGATGGAAAAACATTATTCTTCGCGTCCAAGGGACACAATAGCATGGGTGGGTTCGATATTTTCTATTCCGAGAAAGACGAGAATGGAATCTGGGGCATCCCAAAGAACTTAGGATATCCGATGAACACGGTTGACGATGACGTATTCTTCGTAACAACTGCCGATGGTCGATCAGGATACTTCAGCTCCAACAAGGATGGCGGATATGGAGAGAAGGACATTTACCGTGTTGAACTTCCTGTTGATATGGAAGCATCCGGATTAACCGTTCTCAAAGGATTCATCGTCCCTCCTTCGGGCCAACCGCTTCCCTCGAATACACTTCTGTATGTTACCGATCGTGAAACGGGTGAAACCAAGACCTACCGTCCGCGTGCCAGAGATGGCGTCTATGTGGTCATACTGCCTCCGTGTAAGGAATATAACCTAGACTACCGGGTGAATGACCAGACCGTTCATACAGAGGACGTTTATGTAGAATGCGAAACTGCGTACCAAGAGATCAATAAGGAGATTTACCTGAACCCGGTAACATTAACAGCGCCAGCAGAAGTTAAAGACCTGCCGTACGATCCAACCATTCCGGAGATTCCTTCGACAGTTAGCGAATCACCTGTTGTGAACAGGACACCAGCTGTAGTTGAAACACCTGTAGTTCCGCCTCCTACTGAAACAGGAAGTGGTGCAGGTTCTACCACTGAAAGGGTTGGTACGATTTCAGCCGTTACGCCAAAAGACGAACCTGCCGTAGAAGAGAAGCCAATGGTTGACATACCCGCTGTAGGAGGTAAGCCAAAGGCTGTTACCGCGGTAACACCTAGAGACGTTGAGCGTTCTAAGAGCGAAGCATCTGGCATTCGCCCAGGTGTTAAGTACGAGGCTGAGTACACGAAGTATTATGGCTACAATATGACGGATATCAATATGCAGGATTCCGACTGGAAAAAGTTTATCGCAGACATCGGCAGCATTATCGAAACAAATGGAAGTGCTAATCTCATCTTAGAAGCTAGTGCCTCAAAAGTGCCTACCACTACTTTTGCCTCCAACGAGCTCCTTTCTAAGACACGAATGGAAGATGCACGAGGTAGATTAATCGAATCACTGCGTGGCTCAGGTATAGATCCAGACAAAGTGTACATTTCCGTAATTGGTCATGATGTGACCGGTCCCAACTACAGAGGCGATTATGGCAATACCAAGAAATACGAAAAGTTCCAATACGTGAAACTGCGTGCGAATTGATCGTTAATACCTTCTAACTGGAAAGACCCTCGCCCTCAGCGAGGGTCTTTTATTTTGTGGACAGATGAAACTAGAATTGCAGAGACCGCTAGCCGTATTTGACCTTGAAACCACTGGTGTCAAGGTTGGGGTAGATAAGATCGTTCAGATCGCCATTGTCAAGATCATGCCTAATGGCGAACGCCAGACCTATTCAGAACTCGTTAACCCTGAAAGACACATTCCGGCAGAGGCAACTGCCATACACGGTATTAAGGATGCTGACGTTGCTGATCAACCAACCTTGTCGCAACGGGCGCCGGAGATCGTTTCCTTCTTGCAAGGCTGCGATCTAAGCGGGTTCAACTGTGCTCGATTCGATATTCCCCTCTTACGCGAAGAACTTTTTGTTGTCGGCCATCCCTTGCCCATGGAAGGGGTGCAAGTCGTTGATGTACAGCGCATATACCACAAAATGGAACCGAGGACCTTATCTGCGGCGTTAAAGCACTACAC
>CAZPEQ010000101.1:0-7996 GCA_964585605.1 uncultured Weeksellaceae bacterium
GTTACTCCTACCTAGGGAGTGGGATAAATATGGTTTGGACGGCTTACTAACTGCACGTGGTGGTAAGTAAGAGTCCATATCCATAAGCAAAAAGACGCCTGATCAAACTGATTAAGCGTCTTTTACTTTAAGTATCTCGTAACCAGATGATCACTGCACACTCAAGCGCTCAACGATCACTTCATTGTTAATTGCGATCTGCACCAAGTATGTTCCTGAAGCGATGCCCTCATCCAACGCTATGATCGTGTTGAACGCAGAACCCGTGTTCCCGAACTCTTTCGTTACAACAAGCTTTCCGAACAGGTCGTAGATAGCCACACTTATGTTTTGTTCCTCATCCGGTAGATCGGTCAACGCGAATTGAACTTGACCATCACGCACTGGATTCGGGTAAAGGTTAGCTGTTGTCAAACTTTCTGTTATCCTTCCTCCAGAAGTGAATGCAGGAGGAGGAACGATGGTAAGTTGACATACTGACCCACAGAATCCACCTGGTGTACCCGCAATGAACAACTGCACCGTCACATCATAAGTGAACCCTTCTTCAAGTGGAAGCACAGCGTACGTGTTCAAGGTCAACACATAGTCCGGGATACGCACGAAGCGCAGGTACCCTTCAGCTGCATTCTCGAAACGGAACTGGTACTCATCAGTACCCAATACTGGGTCCGCCCAGATATGATCACCAACATCAAGTGAACGGCTAACACCACACGAATGAGTTGGGAGAGACAGGTTGTCTATTAGTTGCGTGCAACCAGGAACGGATGCATCGTCGATACCCATTTCGCAACCTGCACCGTAGTGATCATCAGCGAATCCAGTAGCACCTTGGTCAACGCGCACCCGACAGAAGTACGTTGTACCAGGAACTAGTGGAGCAATCAGGTTATTCGTCAATGTTCCGCTGAATGTCACAAAACGTTGTCCAACAGCTAGGCTACGACGGAATCCATTGTCAGGATCGCTGAACTCGAACTGATACTGAGAAACACCAGGAACGAATGTTGCGAAGACACGGTCTTTCAACTCATTGGTGAACACGTTACAATCGTTCGCGGCAATGGTTGACGGGCCTAATGGCAAACAGAACTCATGTCCGTTCACATAGCCAGGACTCTGCGGAACCGCCGCAGGAGATTGACTTGTAAACTCTCCGTTGTCGCGCAAGATCAGGTTGCCGAACTGGTCTAACAACGCCCATTCCCCCATACCATTCCCACAGCAAAGACCGTCTCCGAAGCTATCGAACACGAAGAATGAGTAACACTGGCCGAATGTGGTTGGCAAACAAATGGCTTCTGTAATATCTGTATTGTCTGCATAAGGGCCACCAGCAGCGACTGACCCGGACACCGCATCAAAGATCTCCCAAGTGGTCTGCGAACCAAAGTTGTCGGTTACGATATGCACGGTTGCGTTAATGCCTGCGCATACAACAGTGACAACGGCAACACAATCGCTTGTATTTCCATTTCCGTCATCAACGGTTAAGGTCACGTTGTTCATTCCTAGATCGGCAGCTGTGAATGCAGTCTGAGAAGCACTCAACATAGGTGCTCCACAGTTATCTGAACTGCCTCCGTCAATATCAGTAGCTACGATCGTTGCATTACCCATACCGTCCAGCATGACCGTAAAGTTTTGACAAACAGCAATGGGAGAGATGGTATCTGATACAGTAACAACTGCAGTACAATCACTTGTATTACCATTGCCATCATCCGCGGTCAAGGTCACGTTGTTCACTCCTACGTTCGCACAAGTGAATGCTACCTGCGAAGCGCTTAGTGTAACACTTCCACAGTTATCTAAACTACCTCCATCAATATCAGCAGCTACAATCGTTGCATTACCTGCACCGTCCAAGAACACCGTGATATTCTGGCATACAGCCGCAGGAGAAACCGTATCCGATACGGTGACAATTGCCACGCAATCACTCGTATTACCATTGCCATCATCCGCGGTCAAGGTCACGTTGTTAGGGCCTTGGTCGGCACATGTGAATGCTACCTGCGAAGCGCTTAGTGTAACACTTCCACAGTTATCTAAACTACCTCCATCAATATCAGCAGCTACAATCGTTGCATTACCTGCACCGTCCAAGAACACCGTGATATTCTGGCATACAGCCGCAGGAGAAACCGTATCCGATACGGTGACAATTGCCACGCAATCACTCGTATTACCATTGCCATCATCCGCGGTCAAGGTCACGTTGTTAGGGCCTTGGTCGGCACATGTGAATGCCGTCTGCGAAGCGCTTAACGTGACACTACCACAGTTATCTGAACTGCCCGCGTCGATATCGGCGGCTACGATCGTTGCGTTACCAGAACCATCTAGGAACACCGTAATATTTTGGCATACAGCAGTAGGAGAAATGGTGTCTGATACCGTGACAACTGCAATGCAATCGTCGGTATTACCATTGCCATCATCAACGGTCAAGGTCACATTATTAGCACCTTGGTCGGCACATGTGAATGCCGTCTGCGAAGCGCTTAACGTCACACTGCCACAGTTATCCGTACTGCCTCCGTCAATATCTGCTGCAACGATAGTCGCGTTACCAGCACCGTCTAAGAACACTGTAATGTTTTGGCAGACCGCCACTGGATCTATATTGTCTTCCACGGTCACTGTTACCGAAGCACACATACCCGTTGTCTCATCCACACAACCCGCACCATCTTCTCCTCGAATAAAATAAGTGGTGGTCGTGGTTGGAGAGACCACTAACGAATTCGTTGTGGTGGTCGTTAGCAGGTCAACTCCGCAAGACGTAGTATACACGCTCCAAGCTGTTGCATCATTCAATGCCCCTGTCCAAGACAATGTAGTACTGCCTGCGGGACAGATCGTAGGCGAACTCGCTACCGGTGAACCAGGAACATCTGGTTCCGTACACATTAAACAGGGTGCGGAACCAAGCGCACCAATGCTAACATTGTCAATGGCGATATCTTCCTCTGAAGCATTCAGCCCTACAAAACGTATACGTACGTCCATCGAAGAAGCCCCTCCTGTACTCGCCATGACGGCGTACTGTGTGAGTACACCTGTTATTAATGGAGCATCTCCTACACCATCGAAATCACTATCCACCGCTGGCTGGGTATTGGTCGTAGCACCCGCAGGCTCAATACTCTCTATACCAAAAACTTGGTTAAAAGCTCCCCCATCCAAGGCCACTTCAACAAGCAAACGATCCGAACTATCCCAATCGTGGGGTGTGGCTCCATCGTCAATGTTCGAAGCAAAGAATATGGTGATGGGGACGTTAGTAAGACCCGATACATCCAGGTTCTGCCAGTTCATACTTGCACTGGACAATCCCGGTAAACTGGCAATACCATCCATATCACCTACTCCAAAGAAGGACGATCCTTGAATATTTGTGATGTTATAATTGGGGTCATCAAAATCACTTAACATGACCCTACCGAAGTAATCTTCAACAAGCACCTCTGTAATGTCTTCATTAATAGGTAACCCTGTGCTTTCGTCGATCAGCAGATAGCTCACTGCAGCATCCTCAAAGTCCTCGAAGATCGGTCCACTCGTATTGTTCAGCACGGTAACGGTGACTGAAGTGCAGGCCCCGGTTGCTTCATTCACACAACCAGCACCGTCCTCTCCACGAATGAAATAGGTTGTGGTAACTGTTGGAGAAACAGTTAACGAATTTGTTGTGGTGGTCGTCAACTGATCAACCCCACAAGACGTCGTGTAAACGTGCCAAGCAGTTGCATCGTTCAACGCTCCTACCCATGACAAAGTGGTACTTTCTGATGGGCAGATCGTAGACGAGCTAGCCATTAATGATCCAGGTAAACTTGGGTTCATGCATGCACCAGCAGGGGAAGCACCGATACTCACGTTGTCGATGGCGATATCTTCATCACCCGCATTGAACTGTACCATACGAATGCGCACGTTCATGGTTGACGCACCACTCGTATTGATCATAACGGAAAACTCGGTCATCGTTTCTGTTAGCTGTGTGCCATCACCAATACCGTCAAAGTCAGTATCTACCCTAACCGCGTTATTGGTTTGATCGCCAGCCGGCTCTTCTGCTTCAAAAGCAAGTACCGAAGAGTAAGCGCCACCGTCTAAGGATACCTCAACGAGCACTTGGGTATCTGCATCCCAATCAAATGGTGTAGCCCCTGCGTCCATATCCTCTCCAAAGAAAGCTGAGAAAGGAACTGTTGCTAAACCAGTAACATCTAGGTTGTCCCAGTTCATACTTACGTTCAAACCTGCTGTTCCCAGACTGGTAAGTCCATCAAGATCGTTAGCTATGAAGAAACGCAAATCCTGCACATTCAAGAACTGGAACTCTCCGGAGAAGGCGACATCTGCCGTAGTAACTCGCCCGAAAAAGTCTGGTGAAGTAGGAATTTCGCTCAGGTCTTCACTGATCGCTGTACCAGCTGGTTCCGCTTCGAGTGTGTAGGTTACCGCAGCATCTTCAAAATCCTCGAAAATCTGAGCTTGTGCGAACGGGCCTACAAAACATGTAAGTAGACAAAGTAGAAATAGTTGTTTCATGGAAGAGAAGTGTTCAGAGTGTTCTTGTACTTGATGGTCAACGAACTTACGAGGTCGCGCGCGAAATGTCAAATCTACGTTCTTAGTTGATCGTTAAGCATTTAGCATGAAATGAACGGAGCTTTTGTCAAGAGGCGACCGTCCTTTCAATTCAGGAGTTTCGCAGCAATAAAAAGACATTGAATTGTTACAGAACGCACACATGAGGACATTCTCCCGTGTTCCACCACATCTTAGTTCGCACCGGTAGGTTCGAGATAACCTTTACACTAAGATGGACGCTACTTGAACACCAGGTCGAACGTGAGATCAAAGTCATTCTTGATCGCATAACTACCTAGATCCTGGAAAAAGTCGCTAGAGTTGTACTTGATATCGAATTGAGTGCGGTCAACCGTTATTTTCCCTTTTACTGAATACGCAGCCGTTTCTTGCTTCACGACCACATCAAATTCAACGGCATTCGTTTTGCCACGTATAGTCAGATCGCCTGTGATGCGATTCCCATTCATCTTGGTCACCTTGAACTTCGCCTCTGGGAATTCCGTTACGTGAAAGAAATCTTCGTTCTTCAAGTGCTTTTCAAGTTGCTTATCCGAATAGGTGATCGTAGTCATATCAACTGTGAATTCACCACCAACCAATTTCCCGTGATCGAATTTCGCTGTCCCACCGATCGGATCAACACTGCCCGTTGGTGCAAAGCCACCCGTTTCAGCATAGCCTGTCCATGACAACGACGATGAACTTGCATCCAATCTCAAATCAACGGTATGATCCACATTAAACGCCACTAGCGTAGCCAAACTAACGATAGTCGCCACCAACATCAATTTCCTATTCATTTTCTTGTAATTCTGATTCTGTTTCCTAAAGGGCCATCCCTTTATGAACTTTTTCCTCTTTGTCCTTCGCCAAAACATACCAAAGGGCATCACCACCATAAAGCTGATCGCCATAGCGGTAGTTCTTTTCGAACGTATACCGTTTTCCTTTCTCCAGGATTCCGCCTTTGCAATTGAAGCGTTGTGCAAATTCTTTCTTTGCCAGTTTAACGTTGGCCTGCCAACCCGCCGCACTGTACCAAATGTAGGAACCTGCTCCGATGACCCCTAAATCCATGTCAGGAGAAAACACTGTAGTACTGTGTTTCCACACGTATTTCGAATCGTTCTTGCCCGCTGCAGTGGTAGGCTGCGGGTAATTCGGATTGGGGCTATTTGGATATATATCGCAACGGGAACTTTCCGAAGCAAATCCGGTAATGCCCTGCTCTTATCTGTCCAAGCGTCGTCCCTGCACCCCCAAAGCGAAGAGCACCAAACAAACAAGCTGCAATGCCTTCATTTCGGAAAGTTAAGGGAATTGAACAGTAGATTTCATGTAAGATCCTCCTTCCTTAACTCGCAGATACCATATAGCGCTTGATTTTGTTGGCCTCTTTGCGGCTTCTGTCGAAAAGAGTGGGATCAGTACAGTGTGGATACAGTTTTGACGAAACGAGCTGCGTAATAATTTCAGTGAATCTGTATTAACTTGTGTGCTTTCCGTCTTGTTAAGATGTATTATTTAAGATTTAAATCTGGATCAATGCGCATATTATTCGTGTTCATACTACTGGCTCCTTTAGGCATGGCAAGTGCTCAAAACTGGGCATTATTTCCTGCTGGTGTGACGAACAATTATTGTGAGAATGGGAACTCGCTCGTGATATCCAATCAAGTGTTCATAACCGACACGCAGTCTCTTGGAGGTGATAGCATGATTTATTCGTTAAATCGAATTGCGGCACGCCTGCAGCCAACGTGCACAGTTCAAGACAATCTTGCGCAGTTCGTGCAAGACAATTGGCTCGTGAGCAATGGCGTATGGGTTGCAGGAGAAGCGATTGATTATTCCATACACGCATTAGCGCCCGTTGGTAGTAGTTGGGTTTTTGAGACGACTACCATGAGCACAGCCAACATAGTATCAGCAGGTGTTCAGAATTTTTGGGGTGTTGCTGATTCCGTCAAGGTGATTAACACCTCCGCTGGTGGTGAAATTACGATCAGCAAGAATCACGGTATCGTTAAATGGCAGCTAGCAGGACAGTCTGTTTACGAGCTAATTGGCACAAACAACCCGAATGCCGGTTTGTCCATGCCAAGTGTTAATGACTATTATTCCTACCAAGTCGGTGACGTGATCGAGTATTCTTTCGAAAATCTTGCGGGAGTAAATACGTTGACCAGGGTCAAGTATACGGTTCTTCAGCGAACAGATACTGTTGGGAGAGTGGAGTTGTCGTGTAGCAAAATCCAAAGGCGAGTATTTGATAGTAACCCGCCATCAGTGACAACTGGTGCGGAGAACTTGACTTTCCCGGGAATGTTCATGGTGGATAGTATCCTAGTTGGGTATCCTGGCCAGTTGGTAGCTGGAGGGCAGATTATTTGTCCGCCATACGACAGCAGTGACCCGCTCTCCAGTAAGTTGATCGGAGGAACTTTGCCTAACGGGTGTGTAGACCTTTTTGCGATAAACGGCTGGTCGTGGTTTGGTGATGGATTCGGCCTAATGCGTGCAGACTACGGAGATTTCCAACCCTTTTTCACAACAAACCGCTTAGTAGGAAACATCATCAATGGAGTCCAATGGGGAGACGTTACGCCTGACTCAGTGTTCACCGTAGGTATTGAAGAGGAAGCTTCACCACTATCTAATGTCAAGCTGTTCCCAACAATTGCGAATCAGGAAGTATGGGTAACTATGAACGAAGAACATGACGGCATCCTGTACGTTTTTGACACAAAGGGGAATAGTATGATTTCCCCTATTAGCTTGCAACCTGGAGAAAATCGAGTTTCCGTGAGCACTCTCATTAGTGGTATGTACTTTGCGCGAATCGAGGTGAATGGCCACAGCATCATTAAGCGATTTATAATGACCGATTAGCCATTTTGCTGGCAAATTGCGGAATCAAAGAGAGTCTCAGTAATTTCGCACGATGAGCACCGCCGTCAGTGACGACATTCAACTGTTTCAACGCCTTATCCTTGAGGGCATTCCTGCCAACTTGCCGGCAGCAAAGCCAATAGACGGCTCTGTGAGTCATGCCCCCAAGCGGAAGGATATTCTATCGCCTAGCGAAAAGAAGCTAGCACTGCAGAACGCGCTGCGGTATTTCCCGGCAGACCAACATGCAACATTGGCTCCAGAATTCAATGATGAATTGAACGAGCTAGGGCGTATCTACATGTACCGCTTTATGCCGGATCATAAGATGCATGCACGTCCAATAGACACTTACCCGTGCCAAACAAAACAGGCAGCGGCGATCATGCTCATGATCCAAAACAATTTGGATCCGGCTGTTGCTCAACACCCCCATGAATTGATTACCTACGGTGGAAATGGCGCTGTTTTTCAGAATTGGGCGCAGTACCGC
>CAZPEQ010000102.1:0-7960 GCA_964585605.1 uncultured Weeksellaceae bacterium
TGCTTGGGGCGTGCAAATGCGCGAAGTGCGTTCTGGTGAAAGCTACGGCATAACCAATTCTTTTGCGGCCCACTTTGGCTTGGGGGCTGAAACGGTTATTGATAGTGTGGTGATCAACTGGCCCAGTGGTATTTCGGATACCCACTATAACCTGAATGCAGGTTCTTATTATACCGTGATCGAAGGGCAGTGTATCGCTCCGGAGGTCGATATCGCATTAAGCACCCCAGCGGCGATCGTTTGTACAGGCGGAACTCCACTTACGTTAACAGCATCTCCAGGTTTTACTTACCTCTGGAGTACAGGTGAAACGACACAGGACATAGATGTCACTGCCGGTGGTGTTTATACGGTCACGATCGACGATGGCAGTGGTTGTACCAACAGCATGAGCGTTACCGTGCAGGCAGATCCGGACGAGACCCCGATCATTTCAAGTGATGCTGGTGTGGATGCATGTACAGGTGATGTGATCACCCTAAGCACAGGTTCTTCAACCCCATTGTCTTGGAGCACAGGAGAAACTTCTACTACGATCCAGGTTACACAGACCAGTACGATAACTGTTTCCACCGTGGGTGTTTGCGGTTCATTCACCTCGCAACCGATCACCATCGACTTTGCCCCTACACCAACACTACCAGTTACAACTGGAGACGCGCTAGCTGTTGCAGGTACCGCTACGCTAACAGCTACACGTGCTAATATTGAATGGTATAATGCGCAAGTGGGAGGAACGAAAGTAGGTACGGGCTCACCGTGGACAACACCGGTAGTTGCCGGCCCAACAAGTTTCTGGGCGCAAGATGTATTGACCAATACAGGTGCTACTACAATTGGTGGTAAGCAAGACCAAGACCTCGCTTTCGGTGGTTATTACAATAACAACAACCGCTACCTCATATTTGAAGCATTTGAATCTTTCCTCATCCAATCGGTTAAGGTTTATGCCAATGGAGCAGGTGATCGCACGTTCGCGGTCATAGAAGAGGGATCGGGGAATGTCGTTACGTCTGGAACGTTCAGCTTGCCTGATGGTGAGAGTCGAGTTAATTTGAACTTCTTGGTGCCAACTGTTGGTACCTACAGCCTACGTTCTTTAACGACCACTCCTGACCTTTGGAGAGACAATACGGGCAGTAATCCAGCGTATCCTTTTTCGTTGGGATCAGTTGGTAGCATACTGGAATCGAATGCGAACAACGCTACTGGCTTTTATTACTTTTTCTATGACTGGGAGGTGGCTCCAGCAACGCAATGTATCAGTGATCGTGTAGAAGCGGAAATAGAATTCGCTGTTGGTATCGAAGAACTCACGGAGACAGGCATATCCTTATGGCCGAATCCTTCATCAGGCCTGATCAATATTCAAGTCGGGGATCTGAGTGGCGAGCAACTCAATGCAGAAGTGTTGGACGTTACCGGACGTATCGTTTGGAGTAGAGCGTTGACACAAGCGGACCTTACAGCAGGCCAAGCGGTATTAGACCTCAACCATCTGGCGAAAGGAGATTATGTGTTGAAGATCTCTGATGAGGACGTCTCTCTTTCCCGCATTTTTGTTCTCCAATAAGTAACCCAAAGTTTTAGACAAAGCCCCTCGGATCTCGAGGGGCTTTGTTTTTATTGATCTTTGCAGTTCATGCACAAGGCCCTTATAGTTGATGCATTGAAGTGGCGTTTCCCATCCATTGCAATTTATGCTAAAGAAGCTGCGCACTGTTTCAAGACTGCGATCCCAGTGTACTAATGGAGTGGTGGATCATACTTTTCTTCGCTGCTGCATTCGTGTATGCTATGGTGGGCCATGGAGGCGCAAGCGCTTACTTGGCCATTATGTCTTTGTTGAATTTTAGCACGAACGTGTTGCGGCCCACCGCACTGGTCTTGAACCTGTTCGTTAGCCTGATCTCATTCATTGCTTTTGCACGTGCAGGTTATTTCAAATGGAAACTGTTTTGGCCCTTTGCGCTAACATCAATTCCGATGGCTTGGTACGGCGGTTCCCTATCCATTGATGAACATGGTTTTAAGATCATATTGGGTGTCTTCTTGTTGATCGCAACGGTTAGAATGATGCTGCATAGAAGCGCAGTAAACGCTGAAACACGACCCGTGAATGTTCCCTTGGCTTTGCTGATCGGCGCGTTGTTGGGCTTCTTGGCTGGGCTGATCGGCATCGGGGGCGGCATCATCTTAAGCCCGGTGATTTTATTGCTGGGTTGGGCTGATGCGAAGGCCACTGCAGCTACTTCGTCATTGTTCATATTCGTTAATAGTTTGGCAGGCCTGCTGGGTATGACGGGCCAACTTCATGTGCACACAGGCATCTGGTGGATGGTAGGAGCTGTGGTATTGGGTGGTCTTATCGGGGGGCATTTAGGTAGTAACAAGTATTCCGTTCAGCGGGTGCGGGCCGTGTTAGCTGTGGTACTTTTGGCAGCGGCGGTTAAGCTGTTATTAATGCCATGATCTCATTCCAACAAGCGTGCGAACTTATTCTTTCGGAAACGAAAGCGTTGCCAGAAGAATCGGTGGTCGTAAAAGACGCGCTTGGTAGAGTATTAACGCAGAACGTATACAGCGCTTCAGATCAACCGCGGTTTGACAATGCTGCAGTAGATGGTTACGCATTTCGTTTTGAACAAGGGCAACGTACCTATCGCCTGGTGGGTGACGTGGCGGCAGGTGGGCAGTTCAAAGAGGGATTGCAGCGTGGAGATTGTGTACGCATTTTCACCGGTGCGCAAATGCCTGTGGGTGCTGACACCTGCGTGATGCAAGAGTATGCAGAACGCACAGGTAGGCATATGTCGCATCAGGATGAAGGCTTGAAGAAAGGCGCCAATGTGCGGTTGCAGGGAGAAGAGCTGAACGCGGGTGCCTTGCTCATGAAAAAGGGAACGAAGGTAAACGCACAGGCGATCGGCTTGCTCAGCGCATCTGGGCTTGAAGAACTCCATGTCGTTCGAACACCTCGCGTGCATGTGATCATTACGGGCAGCGAGTTCACTACCCCAGCAGAGAACGAAGAGGGAAAGATCTACAATTCGAACGGCCCTATGCTTGAGGCAGCATTGCACGCCAATGGCTTAGCATGTGTGCTTGAGCAAGTTGATGATGATCGTTCGGCGTTGCAACGCGCGGTTGAACAAGCCATAAAAACAGCCGACCTGGTCATATCCACTGGAGGGGTTTCTGTAGGGGATCACGATCATGTGCGTTCCGTTTGCGAGTCCGCTGGTATGCGAACCGTATTCCATAAAGTAGCGCAGAAACCAGGAAAGCCGATGTATTTCGGAACACATCGCAATGCATACTTTCTTGGCCTTCCCGGCAATCCCCGTGCGGTTATGATCGGGTTCTGGATGCACGTACTGCCCTTGTTGAGGGCCATGCAAGGCGAATCCAATCCGCAAGTTCAAGTAGAACGGTTGCCACTTGGGGAGTTCTTTAAAGTGAAAGGCACGCGTACCGAACTTTTAGCGGTGCGTATTGAGCAAGGCCAAGTATTCATTGCGCGAAAACAGAATTCGCATATGCTACAAACACTTTTAGATGCAGATGGTATTGCCGTGATACCTGCTACGCAAGCGTCATTCAATGTTGGCGATTTGGTGGGGGTCTTTCGTTTAAACTAACGTTGGTGTGGTTGATCGCTAGAAGTTGTCCGCCCGTTCAGCGGCCTCCGACCAACCCATGTTTTGGACATCACGCGCTGCAGTAAGAGCCCTAATGCACAAGTATTGGAAATTGAGGAAATTTGCTACTTTGCGCGGGCTGAATTCATATTCACTAATTGAGAAGATTTAAGAAATGGGACATTATTACAAAGCATCAGGTAAGGTCGCACCCGTATCCGCACTTTACTTTTTACTCACTACACTGATTGTATTTCCACTGCTGGGTTTGATCTACGCTTACGCGATCTGGTACATACCCTTTATCTATCTGAACTTGATAATTGCTGCGGCGACTGGCTTTGGCGTTGCTATTGCGATCAACAAATTCGTTGTGCGAGGAGGTAAGGTGCGGAACCCTGCCGCGGCGTCCTTACTTGGTCTTTTAGGAGGATTAGTGACCCTGTACTTCCATTGGGCCGTGTGGGTGGATTTGGTGATCAACATGGGCGAGACCATTGGTTCGGAGCGTATCGGCGTCACGGTCAGCAACATTAAGATACTTCAAGTTTTCGCGTTGGCTAGCGACCCGGTGGGTCTTTTCAGTCTTATCGGTGAGATCAAAGAGTTTGGGACATGGGGGCTGAGTTCAACTGCGGTCAGCGGTACACCACTTCTCATTATTTGGATAATAGAAGCGATCATAATTGTTGGTATTGCTGCGTTCATACCTGCTGGCTCGGCAAAAGTGCCGTACTGCGAAATAGGCAACACTTGGTTTGACGAGCTCACGTTACCTGCCATGAGTTACGTTAGCAATCCAGGGAAGATGCGAACGCAGCTTGAAGCGGATGATAGTGCAGCGTTCAGCGAATGGTTGAAGTTTGATGGATTGCCTGATGCAGATTATAGCGTCCCTTCATTGTACACCTCCACCTTCGATGAGCATTACTTGACCATCGACAATAAAAGGGCCACGAAGAACGACAAGGGAGAAGTTGAGTTCGGAACGGATGAGTTCGTAGAGTACATTTCCATTACCAGCCCTATGAAGGAATTGCTCATCAAGAAAGGAGCGACTCCTTTTAGTGATACGTAGCATGGTTTTTGAGGTGGCTTGTGTATGAAAATCGCTTGGGCCTGTGTTTTTGTGGTAGTAGCTTGTTCTTCTTCGCACGAAGTTGACCGATTATCTACACCTGAATTGGCGAAACCTATAGCGCTAGCTCAAACGCCCGATGCACGTTTCTTAACCTATACCTGCAATCCAAGCACAGAAGATCTACGCCTCTATTGGAAAGGAGCGGATGGCGAAATACTGAAGAGCTTTTCGGCTTTGAAAACGGAGGTGAACAAGCAAGGAAAAGAACTTGTTTTTGCGGCAAATGGCGGTATGTTCATGGAGAATCGACACCCACTGGGCTTGTACATCGAAGCGGGTGACATCCGCAGGAAAATGAACAAAACGCAAACGACTCACGGTAACTTCTACCTGCAACCGAACGGTGTGTTTTATATGACTAAGGATAGGCAAGCGGGTGTTTGTGTAAGTACATCATTTGACGAATTGGAGGGTGTTGACTATGCTACCCAGTCTGGACCTATGTTACTGGTTGATGGTAATTACCACCCGGCATTGACCAAAGGCTCAAAGAACCTACACATAAGAAATGGAGTAGGTATACTCCCGAATGGGAATGTGCTTTTCGTGATGTCTAAGGAACGCGTTAATTTTTATGACCTAGCTACGTATTTCAAAGACCAAGGCTGCAAGAACGCCTTGTACTTAGATGGCTTTGTTTCGCGCACATACCTGCCGGAACAAGGTTGGGAACAAATGGGTGGAGCCTTTGGTGTAATGATCGGAGTTGCGAAATGAGTTTGCTAGGATCCTTACATCCTTAACCATTTTCGTAAGCGTTGGCGTCGTAAATATTTTTTCGCCACGGCACTGATAGGTTTGATCGCTTGTAGCTGATCGAACGTTGCCGTGTCCTTGGGATCCAGGTGAAAATATAGTTGTTCCAACGCCCGCTGTTCAAACCCGCGCAGTACTTCAAGATCCAGACTATGCTTCGTGTAGGCCGCCTGCAGTCGTTCCATCCATTGGACGAATAAACTTAGGTTCTCCCCGTTAACGGGTACGCGAAATTGCCCACGTAACCAATAATGAAGCTTCAGTTCCTTGTCGCTCGGCGCTGTTCCCATGAGGTCAGTCAAGATGAAGCGTAATACCTGATCAATGTCCGCATAATACCGATCCCCACGACCTGTACTGATGTTGTCATCGTGGATGCGGTAAATGTCCATCACCTCAGGAATATTGCCCATTGGGTACTTCTTGCTCAGCTTGTAGAACAGGAGCCAGTCTTCACCGACCGCCGGGCCCTGCTGATCATACCGTTCTCCACTTGCCTGCAACAAAGACCGGCGGAATAAAGAGGTGCCTTGTGATATGCCATTGAAGATCGGCATCTGCGCTTTGATCGACCGCGCATCAAGAGGCAACTTACTTAGCTTCTGCTCATTTCCGATCAGCTGTAGGTACCCCCCAACTTGAATGACTTCGGGATGTGCATCTAGGTAGGCGACTTGTTTTTCGATTCGCTGAGGTGGCATGATGTCGTCCGCATCGAAGCGCGCAATGAACTCCGTATCAGCTAGATCAAAACAGCGATTCCCGTTTCCTTGAACACCCAAGTTCTTTGGGTTCACGACCAATTCAATGGGTATATCGTGCTTGGCTTGAAGGAAGGACTCGACCCGGGCGATACTAGTGTCTGTTGAACCATCGTCGATCACGAGGATCTTCAGATCACGGTAAGTTTGTGCCAAGACAGATTCCAAGGCAGCGCCAATGAAGTCCTGCTTGTTGTATAAAGGAATGGTTACCGTAACGCGTGGCATGACCACAAAGATCAGTAATAAAGTGTATGCAAAGGTGGGGAGTTGATAATTGGACGGGTGCGGTGCTGGCTGGGGGCAAGAGCAGCCGAATGGGCGAGGATAAGGCACTTTTGATGCGCAACGGCAAAACAATGCTCGATCATGCATTGGATTTAGTGGAACCCGCAACGCATGAGTTAATGATCGTGGGTGACCCCGCAACCTATGGGCACGTGCACCCCAATACCGTGGCAGATATACGTCCGCACTGCGGGCCGTTGGGGGGCATCACTTCTGTATTGCATTACTCCAGCAACGACCAAAATTTAATTATTGGCTGCGATATGCCCAACCTGACCCAAGAACTCTTTACCCATTTGAAAGCGTTGATGCATGATGGCACTGATGCGGTCATTCCTGTGCATGGCGGACTAATAGAACCACTGGTAGGTGTGTACCACAGGAGGTGTGCACCAACCTTCAAGAATTGTATAGAGAATACAGTCTTCAAAATGAGTGATGCCCTTGCACTGGTTTCAACTACTTTCGTGGAGGTGCATCCAGGTGTTGGCAAATGGCCTGCAGGATTGTTCAAGAACATCAACAGTAAAGAAGACCTTTAAATGGTAGTGCGTTTGTACGGTATGATCGCTGAAAAAGCAGGCGCAGAGCAAGTAGAGGTGCAGGCGTCGAACACTGTTGAGTTGGTGGTTGCTTTGAGAGAACACGTGCCGGGGTTAGACACATTGAGTTATGCATTGGCAGTTGATCGTACCATTGTGAATGAAAGTGTGAACTTGACGGGCAAGGAAGAGGTAGCTGTATTACCACCATTTGCGGGGGGATGATTTTAGGCACCCCATTTTGTCACACTGAGCTTGTCGAAGTGGACAAGTAGGAAGATTAAGCATAGATTGTACTTTCGAATTCATGATCGACATTACCCATAAGGTCACCACACTTCGTGAAGCGCTTGCAGAAGCAGTTTTGAAAGTGTCATCGCCAGATACGATCAAGGCTATCAGAGAAAATACAGTGCCCAAAGGAAACGTGCTGGAAGTTGCGCGAGTCGCCGGACTGTTGGGCGTTAAACAAACTGCCAACCTGATACCGGACTGTCACCCCTTGCCAATAGAACACGCCAAAGTCGAGTATGCAATCAGCGACATGGAAGTGCGTATTACCCTGTTCGTGAAAACGATTTACCGCACCGGCGTGGAGGTAGAGGCCATGCACGGAGTGAGTGTAGTGGCGCTAACGATGTACGACATGCTGAAGCCGATCGACAAAGGGGTCGAAATCAGTACCATTCGTTTAGTGTCTAAGAAAGGGGGTAAGAGCGACTGGAAAGACAAATTTGAAACACCACCCAAGGTAGCCGTGCTGGTCTGTTCCGATTCGGTGGCTGCTGGTAAGAAAGAGGACCGTGCGGGCCTGGCGATCAAAGAGAAATT
>CAZPEQ010000103.1:0-7959 GCA_964585605.1 uncultured Weeksellaceae bacterium
TGGGTGTAGGGCCTGATATGATCAGTGGGGTACGTGCATCATCGATCAATACGCTGTCAACCTCATCCACGATCGCATAGTGGTGCTTGCGTTGCACCAGCGAGTCGGGGTTGTGCGCCATGTTGTCGCGCAAATAGTCGAAGCCGAATTCGTTGTTCGTTCCGAAGGTGATATCGGCCTTGTACGCCGCACGCCGCTCAGGACTGTTGGGTTTATGCTTGTCAATGCAGTCCACAGTAAGACCATGGAATTCATAGATAGGGCCCATCCACTCCGAGTCACGACGAGCGAGGTAGTCGTTGACCGTTACCAAGTGCACGCCACGGCGGGTAAGCGCGTTCAGGTAAACAGGTAGTGTTGCTACTAAGGTCTTTCCTTCACCAGTCGCCATCTCCGCAATACGGCCACTGTGCAGTGCAGCGCCACCGATCAGCTGCACATCATAGTGTACCATTTCCCACTTGATGGGGTTGTCGGCAGCGATCCACGTCGTATCCCAAAGCGCCTTATCACCTTGAATATTCACGCTATCTCGGTTAGCAGCAATGGCGCGATCCATATCAGAAGCGGTCACTTCGATCGTCTCCTGTTCGGTGAATCGGCGAGCAGTTTCTTTTATGACCGCAAAGGCCTCTGGAAGGATCTCTTTGAGGACGACCTCCATTTTCTCAAGGGTGGTCTCCTCTAGCTTGTCGATTTCTTGGTAACCAGCTTCCCGCTCGCGGATATCCATGTCTGGCCGAGAGTCGATCTCATCTCGCAGTGTATTGATGCGATCCTGTTCCGTTTTAACGGCTTCTTGTATGCGATTCTGCAGCGTTACGGTGCGCTGGCGCAATTGATCGTTGGATAGGCCGGGCAACTGCTCGTACTGGGCCTTAACCAGCTCAACGGTAGGGGCTAATTCCTTTAGATCCCGCGATAGCTTATCGCCAACAACTGCCTTCAATACCTTCTTAAATCCTCCTAACATGGCTATAGTCTTCGTATTTCTGGGGGCTACAACGCTCCCCAAATGGAAGGATGCCAAATTTAGGGCGATCCAACGGTGCTTGGGTCATCATAAATCGTTCCTACACGTATTTGGCTGACAAATGGTCATAAAACAAAAAACCTCAGCCCAAGGCTAAGGTTTTCGTTCCATGCGCTATGCTGGAATATCAATACTCGTCTTCGTTAAAGAAGAAGTCTTCTTTAGAGGGGTAATCGGGCCAAATGTCCTCAATCGCCTCAAATGTCTCTTCGTTGTCCTCAATCGCCTGTAGGTTCTCTACAACCTCAAGGGGTGCGCCAGCACGCATCGCAAAGTCGATCAACTCGTCTTTGGTTGCTGGCCAAGGTGCGTCTTCTAAATAAGATGCTAATTCTAGTGTCCAATACATGCCCTTCTCTATGGTTCAGAAAAACGTCCGCAAATATAGACGAATCCCGTTGCCTTTGATATTTTTTGCTGGCTTGTTGAAAGCCTGTTAATAACGGGCCTTGTAGCAACATTCATGCCGAAGGGGTCCAAGTTGTTTCAGACACATTCTCGTGTTTGGCAATACTTCTTGCCAGAACGAAGAATAAGTCGCTTGCCCGATTCAGGTATTTAACGATGTTGTCGTTGGTTTCGTGCAGCGCGCTGAAGGTGATCACACGCCTTTCCGCTCTGCGGCATACTGTCCTACATATATGCGCCTGAGAAATAGCAGGATGACCACCCGGCAAAATGAAATTGGTCATGGGTGGCAGCTCGGCATCCCACCGATCCATTTGTGCTTCCAGCCGCTCAACGTCTGCATCTTCGATATTTCGAACACCCCAAGCAGGATCAGGCTCTTTACTCGATGCCAAACGCGATCCAATGTGGAATAGTGCGTCCTGAATTTCGAGGATCGGCTTGCTGTAAGGTTCTGGGCTGAGGTCTTTTAACATGCCCAATTGGCTGTTCAATTCATCTACCGTTCCGTATGCCTCAATACGAATGTCATCCTTTTGCACGCGATCACCGCCTAGCAATGAGGTGCTGCCTTTGTCGCCCGTGCGTGTGTAAATCTTCATGCTTATCGTTTGATCCTAAAATGCTGTTTAGCTTGTCCTTTATGCAGAAATGCTAGGCCGAATTGGTACAGGTCTAAAGTAACAGTCAACGCATCTTTTTCGGTGATCTGCTGCCAGGCTTTTTCCATATCTGAATTCCAGTGAATGTCATCAAAAATGACAATGCTGCCTTCATGTAAGAAGGGTAAAGCTGCATTCAAGTAGGAGAGGGTAGGCTTGGAACGGTGGTCGCCATCTATGTACAACATATCCACTTGCCCTAGCCTGGCAGCTTGGGAGGCTACTGTTCCTTCGAATGGTCCGTTGATGCATTCCACGTTGTTGATCTCCAGTGCGTTCAAATTGTCCACCGCCTCGCGGTGAATGTTGGGGCAACCTTCTATAGTAATGATCTGCGCGTTAGGGGAAGCCTTGGCCAAGTATGCCGTGCTAATGCCCATGCTGGTGCCCAACTCCAAAATAGTGCTGGGTTTGAATCGCCTAGCAAGTCGATATAGTAAGGCGCAATCGGCTTTGGGGTGCGAAGCCGTTCTGGTGATCGAACCAATAGATCGAAGCTCTGAACCAAAACCAATTCTAGAACCTGCTCCAAGGTCAGTAACATGTATGCGTCGCTTTTGTGAACGTAACGAACTGCGCAAAGATTCAATGGGCTTACAAGCGGGTATGGAAGTATCGCCTTTGATCACTTCGGAAAGAAGTTCAAATACGAATGGCGAATGGATACCATGCTTCGTTTTTGCATGGATGAGGTGGCCCAAGTAACTAACGAGTGGTTGCGCCAAGCCCATTTTCTTACTGAGATAGTGCCTTGTCTCGCTTAGCTGCTTTACGCGCTTCGATGAAATATTTAACGGGTACCCACAGCATACCAAAACATTCTCCGTCCTCTTTGGTCAAGTGCTTGTGGTGCACTTTGTGTGCTTTTCGTATGGCCTTTAAGTAAGTGTTGTTGGTATTGCGCAAGACCTTGATACGCTGATGGATGAATAGGTCATGAACGAAAAAATAACAAGCGCCATAAAGGGTTATTCCTAATCCGATCCAGAACCACGGCGCATGAAAACCAATGATACTGCCAGCAATGAAGCAGGCTATGCCTGGTGCGGCAAATATCACAAAGAACCAATCGTTACGTTCCAAGAAGTCGTCGTGATTATCTCGGTGATGGTGATCTGCATGTAGATGCCACAAAAAGCCATGCATCAAGAATTTATGGGCACTCCACGCCACAGCTTCCATTGCAAAGAAGGTCAATACAACGATAAGTATGATCATACCTGAACTCATGCTGCGCTACCGAATATATCGGTTAGTACTTGAACACGGAAATCGAAGATCTGTTCAAGTCTCTTGCGAATAAATAAGCTGTGCCCCAATTTTCCCAGCATACCAAATGGCAATGCGTATTCAACGCGATCACGCATGAGTACGCCACCATCGGCTTCTTCGAAGGTGTGTAAATGTTCCCATTTGGTGTATGGCCCTTTCAGCTGCTTATCGGTGAAATAGGCAGGCTCAGAAACATCGCCGATCTCGGTTGTCCATTTTACCGGAATACCTAAGAGCGGGCGGACTTTGTAGGAAATAAGTTGCCCAGTGAACATGGGTTCATCATTAAAGGGCGGTAAAATCTGGAACCCCAGATCAGGGGGCGTTATCGTTGCTAGATTGCGAGGCGACGAGAAGAACTGCCAAGCTGTAGCTCGTGAGACAGGTAAAAACTGCTCCCTTTCTAGCAGATACGTCTGCATAACAGGGGGGTTAGTCCTTAATCACCTCTGCATTAGGATACCGCTTCTTCCACTCTTCGAACTTCTTCATGTTCGCAACAGTGATTATCGTTCGGTGGTCTAAACGTACTTTGATCGGATTCACACCCTCCCTCGGGATGTGCTCTAAAATAGGATTGGTTACTCTACGCTTTCTTCTTGCCATTGTATCTAAAATAACATGGATTGGCCTTCATTTGTGCGGTCTTTACCTTTTTTTAACACCGAGTTGTAACGCTCAATTGCACGCTTACGGGCCAATTTATGTTCTACGATAGGCTTCGGATAAGATTCCGACCCCCATTCGGGCAGCCAATATCGCACATATTCTTCGTTTGGATCGAACTTTTTTAATTGGAGTTCTGGATTAAAGACTCTGAAGTAGGGGGCTGCGTCACACCCTGATCCAGAAGCCCATTGCCAACCACCGTTATTACTGCTCAACTCAAAGTCCAGTAATTTCTTGGCAAAATAGGCCTCTCCAAGCCGCCAATCCAGCAATAGATGCTTGGTCAGAAAACTAGCTACGACCATACGTACGCGATTATGCATGTGCCCGGTAGCATTCAATTCGCGCATGCCTGCATCAACCATGGGATACCCCGTTTTTCCCGCACACCAGGCGTCAAAATGCGCCATATTATTCTCCCAGGGAATCTGATCGTATTTCGGCCGAAATGCGGCTTTTTCGGCATGTGGAAAGCACCACATGACCATCATATAGAATTCGCGCCAGATCAACTCATTCAGGAACACCTCGTTGTGTTTTAGGCCCATGCGAATGGCTTTTCGCGGGGAAATGGTGCCGAAACGCAGGTGAACACTCAACCTACTTGTTCCGGAAAGGGCCGGAAAATCACGCGTTTTGTCATACTTCCTCAGGAGATCTTCCGAAACCTCTGCCGATGGAATACTGACATCGGTGTGCTTGAAACCGATCTCTTCCAATGTTGGCAAAGGAATAGCTGGGCACTTCACGAAAGCGTTCAGCTTGTCTTCAGAAGAATAGGGCTTGGCCTGTTCAGGCGTAAAAAGCTGCTTCCATTTTTTGGAGAACGGTGTGAACACCTTGTAAGGAGTTCCGTCATCTTTCAAGATCTCTTCCCGCTCGAAGATGCTGATATCCTTAAATGTGTTCAAGCGAATGCTATGATCTTCTAACAACAGCCTTACCTGTTCATCTCGATCAACGCCGTATGATTCGTGATCGTGATTGGCATAGACGCCTTGAATAGAATACGTGGTCAGTAAGGTTTCCCAAATTGCTTTTGGTTTCCCGAAAAGCACATGCAAGGAACTACCCATGTTGATTAACTCGTCCTGTAAGGAGGATAGCGTTCGGTGAATGTGATCAATACGCCGGTCGTACTTGTCCTCAAGCTTGTCAAGGATACATGCGTCAAAAATGAAGATCGGCAATACGGGTGTGCCACTTGTTAAGGCGTGCAGCAGCGCGTGATTGTCGTTCAATCGCAGATCTCGGCGGAACCAGTGAATGACAACTTCTGGTTTATTCGGCATCAGGTCAGAATTGAAGACCGTGTTTTGCTAAACGGCTCGTGACCTGTTTTAGGCAGACCTGTAACCAAGGGGTGAATTCGTCAGGACTTGACGTGATGTCAGCATGCAGCGCTTCTAACGTTGAGTAACGCCAATCGCCAACTTCGTTCGGGTTCGCTTGGGGGGCGTGATCACTTAGGCCAAAGAACACGTGATCGAATTCATGTTCGATCAAACCATTTGGGAACTGAGCCTTGTAAGTGAAGTTGAACTGCTTGGTGAGCTCGCAGCGCATACCCATTTCTTCCATTAACCGCCTTGATGCGGCCTGCTCTATTGCTTCATTAGGCCTAGGGTGCGAGCAACATGTATTGGTCCACAAGCCGGGGGAATGATACTTATTCATCGCACGCTGCTGCAGAAGGAGTTCACCCTCGCCGTTAAATATGAAAATGGAGAATGCACGGTGCAACAGGCCTTGTTGATGTACGGCAAGCTTAGGCATTTGCCCTATTTCATGATCTTGCTCATCTACCAGTATGACCAGGTCTTCGGTTGTAACGGCATTCGTCATAGGCCGAAACTATGTTTGAACCGGGATCGCATGAGCATGCCAAACTTGCGTGCGTTGGGTATGCGTATCCGTTCTGTAAGGATACGTTCTGGCGGCACCCGTTGGATCTTTTCTAGCAAGGCGTTGTAGTACATGTAAGCGAGGTGTACCCCACAGCGCGCACCTTTAGGTAATTTTTTGATTCCTACTAGTGCGTCGGCCATGTCCTTGGCAATGTCATTAACCAAGTACGTTTTCGCAGCCTCATCCAGCTCTTGCACATTCACATCGGGGAAGTAGGTTCGACCCAAAGCCCCATGGTCGTCTTGCAGGTCTCGAAGAAAATTTACTTTTTGAAAGGCAGACCCTAAGCGCATGGCGGGTTCTTTCAGTGTTGCGAATAGCTCCTTATCACCTTCCGTGAAAACATGTAGGCACATTAGGCCAACCACCTCTGCACTGCCTAAAATGTACGCTTGGTAGGATGCATCGTCGTGAACAGATCGGTCGAGATCCATCTCCATACTCTTCAAGAACGTGGTAATGAGTTCATGCCCGATACCATACTGGTTCACCGTTTTCTGAAAACTCTGCAGGATCGGGTTCAGGCTGATCCCTGCTTCTATAGCATTGAACGTATCGCGCTTGAAATCAGCAAGTAGCTGCTTCTTGTTGAAGTCATGGAACGTATCCACGATCTCATCTGCTGCACGTACAAAACCGTAAATACCGTAGATCGGTTCGTGAAAACGCTTGGCCAAGGATTTAATGCCAAGGGAGAAAGACGTACTGTAGCTCGTGGTTATAGACTTACTCGTGTAAGCCGCTACTCGGTCAAATAACTCCACGTTGTTCATACCGCTACGTTCTTCAATTCTTTTGACACAAGTTCGGCCGCTACCTGACCTGAAATGATAGCAGGGGGAACACCAGGCCCCGGCACCGTTAATTGCCCAGCGTAATATAACCCTGATAGGCTCTTACTTTTCATCCTTGGGCGCAACACAGCCGTTTGCTTCAAGGTATTGGCAAGGCCATATGCGTTGCCTTTGAATGCGTTGTAATCTGCTTTGAAATCGTTCACACAATAGCTTCGTTTGTACACCACTTTTGAGCGCAGATCCACACCACAATGCGCTTCTAACCGACGCATAATGAGCGCATAATAATGTTCACGCAGCGCATCGTCATCCTGCAGGCCTGCAGCGATCGGCACGAGTAAGAATAAGGTCTCGTGATTGGCAGGAGCAACAGTAGGGTCGGTTTTTGAAGTACAATTCGCGTAGAATAAAGGTTCTTCAGGCCACCGCGGTTGTTCATAGATCGCATGACTGTGTGCGTCTAAAGAAGTGTCAAAGAATAAGGTATGGTGATCGATCTTTGGGATCGTGCCGGAGACGCCTAAATAGAATAACAGACTGGAGGGGGCCATACTGCGTTTTTCCCAATAGCTTGCCGTGTAATCTCGATGCGCTTCGGGCAGTAATACTTGCTCCACATGTCTGTAATCCGCTGCGGCAATGACCACATCGGCTTTAATGAACTTGCCATTTGCCGTAACTCCGGTTACGCGTCCGCCTTGGGTTTCGATCGCTGATACGCTTTGATCGTATTTGAATTCGGCACCAAATTCTTCCGCAAGTTGCACAAAAGCACTCACCACGCTACCCATGCCTTTTTCAGGATACCAGGTACCCAAGGTCATGTCGGCGTAGTTCATCAAACTATACAGGGAAGGAGTGTCTTGTGGAGATGCACCAAGGAACAATACGGGAAACTCCATGAGCATGCGCAGGCGCTCATCCTTAAAATAAGAGGCTACGTGTTTGCGTAACGACTTGAACACATTCGTCTTCAACATGCCTACCATGACATCCATACGCATGTATTCTAACCAGGAGAGTGCAGGTTTTTTCACTAGGTCGTTCATGCCTAGGTCGTACTTGACCTGGGCTTCTTGCAAGAAGGCCTTCAATCGTTTGCCAGCGCCACTTTCCACTGACTCAAAAAACGCTTCGAGTTCGCTCATGCTCGCTGGTATATCCCAAACCTCGTTTTGGGGCAACACGACTTTATATGATGGATCCAAAC
>CAZPEQ010000104.1:0-7919 GCA_964585605.1 uncultured Weeksellaceae bacterium
CACAATGGCGAACACTTCGTCAAAACTCTCCCTGCAATGGATCACGATCGGCAATTTCAGTTCTTTCGCCCAGCCTATTTGCAGGCGAAATGCATCTTGTTGTTCTTTCAGCAAGCTCTTGTCCCAATACAAATCGATTCCGATCTCACCTACCGCGCAGTAATCGCCGCTATCCAACAAGGTGCGCATTTTATCCAGCAGAACGGTGCTGTTCTTTTCCACGGAACAAGGGTGCAGGCCCATCATGGGAAAACATGCCTTCGGAAATGCCGCTACCAACGCATGCATGGTATCAATAGAAGCCTCATCTATGTTGGGTAAGTACAGGCGTTGCACACCCGCATCTAATGCACGCTGCACCATTTCATTGCGGTCTCCATCAAAGCGTTGGTGGTAAAGATGCGCATGTGTATCGATGAACATCTGGCGAAGGTAGGAGCCACTTACCTTTGGCGCCAAGGATGAAGGTGCTCATTATTAGATTCAGTTCCATCGGCGATATTGTGCTTACTTCTCCCGTGCTCCGCTGCATTAAGGAACAGGTACCGGATGCCGAAATACATTATTTAACCAAAACTGTTTTCAGTGACTTGGTCAAATTCAATCCGCACATTTCAACGGTGCACGAACTGAAGGATGAGCTCTCCCCTGTTTTGAGTGTGCTGAAGGATATACGCTTTGATGTCGTGATAGACCTCCACAATAATCTGCGCAGCAGACGCGTCAAATCAGCATTAGGGGTAAAGAGCCATGCAGTGCAAAAGGAGAATTCGCTGAAATGGAAAATGGTGAATGTGCGCTTCATGGCAAAACGATCGGTGCCGCACATTGTAGAGCGGTATTTGGCAACTGCCCGGCCCTTACCCATACAGGATGATGGGAAAGGACTAGAACTCTATATTCCGGCGGATCAGGAGGTGGCTTTAGATACGCTCCCCTCAACGCATCGAAGCGGTTATGTGGCCTTCGCGATTGGTGCGGCACATGCCACAAAACGTATGCCTGTTGAGCAGATGGTGGCACTGTGTAAGGAGATCGCTCAACCGATTGTCCTGATCGGAGGATCTGACGACCAGGAACGGGCCAGCACCATCCAGATGGCTATTGGGCCCAATGTGCATGACCTTACTGGCAAGTTGTCGATTTTACGATCTGCCAGCTTGATCAGACAGGCCAAGACCGTTATCTGCCATGATAGCGGAGCCATGCATATTGCCTGTGCTTTCCAAAAAAAGACGATCAGCATTTGGGGGAATACGGTGCGAGATTTTGGCTTCGCTCCTTACCAGCCTAACTCAAAAGCAAACATAAGCGTGCATGAGGTTGCTGGCCTGAAATGCAGACCTTGTTCGAAGATCGGCCACAATTCCTGCCCCAAAGGTCATTTCCAATGTATGAACCGACAAGATCTATCCTTGATCGCTCGTGAAACGCGTTAAGTCAGGGTTGTTCGCATTCGTCTACATCGATCTATCAATATCTTCTCAGACTCCAGTGGACCCATGTCCTGTCGCCAACTATCTTCACCTATGATGCGTTTGATCGGCGCGCTTCTAAGCCACTGGATCACGCATGGCCATGAACAATACTTGCAAAATGAAACTCGGCCGTAGAATTAAGATCAACTCTTTACTAAGGCATTTCGCTAGGATAAAACGCAAGCGCTACGTGCTGTTTTACCCCATTCTATTAACCGCCATTGCATGCGGCGATGAACAACCAAACACCATTGACCCGTATGCGGAAAACAAAACCGTAGAAGTGGCTCCAGATGAGTTCAAACACACGTTTTCTGACGGCACGGAACTACACGGAGATTTAAACGGAACGGAGCAGGAGCTTTTCCAGCAGCTCGAAGAGTCTGGAACCACCGGTACAGAAGGCACGTGGGTATTCGCCGACCACTTGTTTTTTGCACCAGCCAGTTCAGAGATCGACCTGATCAGGTCGAAGGAACAACTCGTAAACCTTGCCGCTATACTTGAGGCATTCCCTACAACGAAGCTACACGTTGGAGGGTTCGTGAACCAAACAGAAGCAACCGATCAACAAGTAGCTGTATCACAGCAACGCGCGCAGGTGGTCGTGAACAGCTTGATGGAACTGGGGATACCAGTCACTCGGCTCGATGCAAAGGGATACGGTGCCGAAGATCCTAGTACAAGCCGACCAACAGACCAGGTGATCGGAATTCTACTCCGCGCAAGTTGACCTATTCTAAATCAGTCTTTTGCACCTAGGTAAAAAGTGCTTTCAATTCCGTTGCATCTTCGGGTTTCATCTTGCCTGCTAAGACCAATCGCAACTGCCTTCTTCGCAAGGCGCTGTTGAATCGTTCTTTCTCCAATTCTGTTTCAGGAACTGCTTCCGGGATTTTTACTGGCCGGCCCGCATTATCAATTGCGACAAAGGTGTACATGGCGCTGTTCGCCTTTACCCGTTCCTCACTGATTCGATCCTCCACAAAAACATCAGCCCAGATTTCCATACTTGTTCCGAAAGCGCGGCTAACGTGGGCATGAATGGTCACAAATTCGCCCAGCTTTATCGGGCGGTCGAAGGTTACGTTGTTCACTGCAACGGTGGCAACGGTTCGCTTAGAATGTCTCGAAGCACTAACGGCGCATGAAATATCTAGCCATTCCAAAAGTCTTCCTCCAAAAAGGTTTCCCAGCGTATTGGTATCATTTGGCAGCACTAAATGTGTTGTTTCGCTGTAAGAACGGCTGATCAGTTTCTTTTCCATGTGGAGGCAAAGGTATCTGCCTTTCAATAGACCGCTAAGATCGATGTACTCCTTTTACGGAAACACACAAAGGCCTGGGAAAACAACTAAGGATGAAAACTAAACTTGACCCGCAAGACCTTCACGCTGGGTTTGCAGCCATTCGAGCGCCTTCTCTATATGTTCAAATGTTTGTACAGGCCGGTTAGGCTTGTTATGTCGAATGAAGGCATTTGCTGAGAGTTGATGCTGAAAATCGCGTACGATTATTGCATCAGCCGCTATGTATTGCGATATCTCTTCTGAACTTGCATACATACGCGCATCATTACTCAATGTCGTGCCGTCAAGGACAGAAACTAGAAAAAGACTCCTTTTCCCTTCCCGTCCTTTGATCATCTCTTCGAACATAGCCTGTACTTCTTCCAGCTCAACAACCCGGTTCGCGTTGAACTTGGCGTGAACAACATCTCTTTCTAAGAATTGAAGCTCACAAGCTGCCATTTGTACGGTCTTATCTGCCATGCTTTACACCGATTGTAACCTTAAAACGATACAACTATCATTTTCGCGTTCATTTCACAAGTAACCATGCATCTTGAGAACCCAATCGTCGCACAGCCCTTAGTTCATCGATTGCTTCCTGCTTAGCGGAATAGCTATCTAAGGTAACACGGAACAGTCCGCGATGTTCATCCAAAACACGCGGAGAGAAGCCTTGCTCTTCGTATTTGGCGATCAATTTCGTCGCATTTTCTTTAACACTGAAACAACCGATAACAACATGATATGGGCCTTTTACCACAGCCGGTTCCACGTATGTTGATACCGGTTCTACCTCCTCAATGTCCAAAAGGACTGGATGCCGCAACACCTCATCCGCGGTAATATCAAGATCCACCTGGCCCGGTTCGATCGTTGCAACGGAAACTTCAGAAGCTGTGTCTTCTTGAAGAACCTCTTGAACGGCAGCTTCTCGCTCCTCATAGATCCCAGTTGTATCACCAAAAGGCCAAAGGTCTCCGAACTGCGTTGAACTATTCAAGTCGCTATTGACCAGGCCTAACCCACCTGCGGTGATCAGCAATGCCGCGATGGCAGCAGTCATCCAATACCGGCTCGTACCCGTTTCCCTTTCCGGATCATCAGCCGCTTTCACATCAGGCTTAACAGGCGCCAGTTTAATGACAGGAACTTCTTTTACTGTTTCTACTTCTTCTCGTTTGACCGGAATAGCAGCGGTAACCCTCAATCCAAATGACGATACCGCAAAATCAGCTTTGCGGTCTGGTTGAAACAACAACTGGCCTTCATCGTCTTTCAAGAAGATACCAAGGCCAGATAACTCCAGTCGACCATTGACCTGAAGTTCCTGTTCCCACTCATTAACATGTCTTTCAATGATCTGTAGGGACTCGTTATAAACGACTTGGTTCGAATCCGCTATTCGATCGGCCAAAAGACCATCGTTACGAACCAACTCCCGGTTGAAGGTGATCTCCTTGCCTGGTGGCAGGATGCGCTTTAGTTCCCGTTGCAATTTGGCCGGACTGTACTGACCTAAAAACCCACCAAAGCGTGGCACGATCACACAGTCGTGATGATACAAGAGGTCTGCTATTTCAGCGGCTAAAGACATGGAAGGAGATGCCAATCCTACACGAATGTACGCGCAAATTCCCGAGCCCTTTCCAGGTCATTGGGGGTATCCACACCCATACTCTCTAAGCTTGTGATTCCCAGTTTGATAACGTGGCCATTTTCCAACCAACGCAACTGCTCTAAAGACTCTGCTTTTTCCAGTGCGCTCGGCGCTAACTCCACCAGTTTAGCAAGCACCTCAGCGCGGTACCCATAAATACCAATGTGCTGATAGTATTGCGGTTCAGATTCAGAACGGTCAAATGGAATGGGTGAGCGACTGAAATAAAGTGCCTCCATCCGCTTATTGAAGGTCACCTTCACCTTGTTCGGATCTTGCACGTTCCACGACGCAGAGCCACCACGTACCAAGGTAGCTAATTGGGTGCCTGAGATCTTGAGCAGATCACATACCGCATCGATCTGCGCGGGGAGAATAAAAGGTTCATCCCCTTGAATATTGACCACTGCATCGAATGCAGCGCCAGTGCTTTGCAATGCTTCAAAACAACGATCAGTACCACTAGGGTGTGTGGCTGCCGTTAGGACCGCCTTGCCCCCAAAGCGCACGACCTCTTCTTTGATCCTTTCATCATCTGTAGCAACGATCACATCAGCTAAAGCCTGGGCTTTTCTGGCTTGCTCATAAACACGCTGAATCAATGTTTTACCAGCTATATCCACTAAAGGTTTACCAGGTAAGCGGGTTGACGCATACCGTGATGGTATAATGCCTAGGATCTTCAACGCTGGTAGCTTAATCTAAAGGTGAACGTACGCGGCGCCTCGATATACAGCGGTCGAATGGCGTAGACCTCATTGGTTAGATTATCTACAATGAAGGCGAGCTTTATCTGATCAGTGAGTTTTCTGGATACGCGCGCATCGAACAACAGGTCGCCTGTCGTATGCTCTGCTTGCCATTGAGCAACACCTGTTGAGAATAAGCCCGATTCGTCTAAACTTATGAAGGCGAGATCTATGTTCCTTACATGAGAATTGTATCGCGTACTAAACCCAAAACCCCATTTTTTCTTATTCAATTGCAGGTCAAACCGCACTAGATCTTCAATGCGGTATTTCAATACATTGTCATCTGTATTGGAACTCGTGTTGGCATAAGTTGATGCCGGAAAAGTGGAACTAGCAAACGGTGGCTCGGCGTAGACCTCATCTGGGGTTGTTGAAACAGGATCTGTGTGTGTGTACCCACCGAGAACCATTACCTCCCAAGCCCCAATTTTTCCTTTCCCAGCAACTTCGAATTCATATCCTGAAACGGTTGCATCACCTGTGTTCACCGAACGAAACCCAAGACCAAACAGGTTATCGGCATCCGTTGGGTCACCCCACTGTCCGAAAGTGAATTCTATATAGTCTGTGTATTCTTGTTGAAACCAAACGGCATCAAAATACCCTTGAAAATTGCCGATCTTGAATCCTTGTTTGACACCAAATTCTAAATTCCAACTTCGTTCTGGCACGAGATCCAAACTGGGGAAAATATTCAATTGACCCACGGACGTTTGGATAAAGCGTTCTCCAATGGTGGGAAAACGGAAGCCCTGCCCCCAACTACTGCGCAAGTAGGTAGCCTCTAGAAGTCTGTACGTTCCTCCTGCCCGGAATACGGGGACGGACTCTTCATCTTCATTTACCCGAAATTGCTCGTAACGGACACCTGCAGTAAGTGTTGCGCGATCCGAAAATAGCTTGCGATCAAGTTGCACATAACCAGCTTGATTGGATGCCTCATTTTCCCCCGCGCCGGCGCCGACAGCGTTAGCCGCAAAAAGTTCAGATGTTGCATCTGTAGCGGTGGCCAGTAAACCAACGGTGTACTTCGTAGGGCCTAATAAGTTGAATTCATGCTGGTACTGATACTCTGCCGTTCCGACCGTTGACTGGTTAGACTGTTCGTTGTCATTGCGGTTGTTCAGGTAAAAGAGCCTAGTCCTTAAACTGTGTTTTGCGCCTTTGTTTGAGTAGTACTGTACGAAAGGATCTACGTAGGCTATCGTAGCATTTGTGCGAGTAACCGTGCCGGGAAAAGGGCGGTACAGCCCGTCCCCCACATCGTTCCACGCCAATGCTGAACTGTTGCGATTATCCATGGCGTTGGCGCCGATCCCATAAATCAGGCCCTCAACCTTCCTATTCTTCCACCGCAAATTGAAGTTCACCCGTATCCGGTGTTCGTATTCTCCGCTTCCCAAGCGCAATGGGTCTGCGGCGATGGAATCAGCAGGAATCGGTTCTGGGCCAATGTAGCCCGTGTTTGAAAACAGGTTTCCTCCTAGCACCAAGTCCATGTTCTCAATTCTTCTGGAATGAAAAAAGTCTAAGCCTGAGAAAGTTGGTCTATTCTCGTCCCACCACTTGGAGCCTTCCTGTCCCGGTCCGTCGCGAACACCACCCAACAGGGAAACCCGTGTTTGCGGTTCACTTTTAGGATAGGCTGTTCGCAGGTTGATCACACCACTTAGGGCAGCGCTGCCGTAGAGCACCGAGGATGCTCCTTTGATCACCTCAACCTGTTCCACATTCTCCAATGGCAGGAAGCTCCAGGATGGTCTACCTACATCACCAGAAAGCACTGGCAAGTCGTCGATCAAGATCTGTACCCGACTTCCCGCACCGAAAGAGTACCCACTACTTCCGCGAATCTGCGGGTCATTGTTAACGACAACAACACCGGGTGTTTGATCCAGCGCATCCTGAATGTTGGTAACCGACTTATTCCGGATCAGCTCCGGTTCAATGATATTCAACGAGACAGCCACTTCCCCTATCGTTTGTTCAAAACGACCCGCGCTCACCACCACTGCATCCAGCTGTGTTTTACTTTCTACTAAAGCAACATTCAGGGTGTTGATTATACCACTCAAGTCGTAGGTTCTTGTCGAGTCCTTGTACCCAACCGCAGTGAACGTGATCTCATACTTACCGGGAGGAAAGTCCAGGGCATAGAATCCATCAATAGACGCACTGACCCCTTTTCCCTTGCCATAGGAGACACTGGCGAAAGGCACCGGATCACCCGTAACGGCATTTGTAACCGTTCCCTCCAACCTTGTGTCCTGGCCGAGTACCAATCCGACTAGCAGACAGGTTACCAACAAAATCCATAAACGCATGTATACTTGGTAATTTCGCGTAGTACGCTATCCTGTAAAGGTAGTTTACACCCGCTAACCGCTATGAGTGATCCTGAACTTATCCACCGCATTGCCCTATCTATGCTAAAAGGCATAGGCCCAATAAGTGCGCGAGAATTAGTGGCTTATGCTGGTGGTGTTGATGCCTTGTTCACGGATCCGCTGATCGATCGGAAAATCCTGGATGTTCCACGGGTAGGCCCTGAGCTACTCGCTACGATCAAAGACCGAACGATCCTAGAAGCAGCCAAACGTGAATTGGAATTCACCCGAAAACATCAGATCAGGATCTTGTTCTACCAAGATGATGCATACCCAAGGAGGTTGAAACATTGTGCTGATGCTCCTGTGGTCCTTTATGTTCAAGGCCAAGCAAATGTGAACCCTGATAAGTG
>CAZPEQ010000105.1:0-7876 GCA_964585605.1 uncultured Weeksellaceae bacterium
CATCTGCACAAGGAACCACACCTCCAACGGTATAGGTATATATGCCAGCTGGATCTACAGCCGGGTCAAGCGTTCCATTAAAGACGCCGTTAGGCCCGACCCACGTTCCCCCAACATCAGGTGCTCCTCCTAAGGTGTTGAGCAAGGGAGTTGGAGCAGCATTTGTGCAGAATGTCACCGTTCCATCCATCCCAGCATTAGGTGGTGTGCTTATGGTCACATTCACCATTGCGCTTTGATCGGCACAAGTTCCGTTCCCAAGCACGGTGTAGGTGTATGTTCCGGCCGGATCAATAGCCGGGTCTAGTGCTCCGCCAAAGGCGCCATTGGGGGCCATCCATGAACCTCCAACATCAGGTGTTCCTCCTAGGGAGTTAAATAAAACCGCTGGCGCATCAGTAGAACATAAGGCCAGCATACCATTCGTGCCGGGGGCAGGAGGAGTATCAATTATTACGGTTACCGTTGCACTAGCATCCAGACACGGGGCTGTACCTGTAACGTTATAGGTGTAAACTCCAGCAGGATCAACACTGGGATCAAGCGTACCACTTGTAGCACCGTTAGGGCCTGTCCATGTCCCGCCCTGATCAGGTGTTCCACCTAAGGAACTGATCAATACCAGTGGAGGATCAGAACTGCAAAGCCCTATTTGACTGGAAGCACCCACATTGGGGATAAGAGATACGTTTACCGTTACATTGGCCGTGACCGGCGGACAGGGTCCGAATTGAACACTATATGTGTAAACTCCGGCGGCATCGGTCGCCGGATCGAAGATTCCGCTGAACGCGCCGTTAGGACCGCTCCATGTTCCACCAAGATCTGGTGTGCCTCCTAATTGTAAGAACAGATCAGCAGGCACACCGTTCTCACAAACAAGGAATTGGGCATCTTGCCCTGCACTTACTGTAGGAGGGACAATGACAAGAACACTGTCTGTTGCCTCACAAGAACTTCCGGACACGCTCATCGTAACATAGTAAGTTGTAGTCACAGCCGGGTTTGCCATTGGTACAGCAATATTCGGATCAGATAGTCCGGTAGTTGGAGACCATGAATAGCTGGGTACACCTAACGGGAAGCAATCCGCGATACCTGAGTAAACTGTTCCTGCAGTAGGGTCAGGACCATCGGTAAAAATCAAATTTCCCGCTGCATCGTACAGTTCGTACGAAACTTCATTATTAAACAAGCCCATCGAGTAGTCCAGGATTATCGGTTGACCATTCTGTACCGGAACATTAACAGTTTGCGTATTGCCATTGGGCAGTGAATACACAGTAGGAATATTATTCGAAGTAATGATCAATTCGGATCCACTCCAGCCATCGCCAAAGGAGTCATTCATGACCAAGGTATAGTTACATGATATGGCCGGTAGGGATACGGCGCTGGCGTTCAGCTGCACAGTTCCTCCTGGGCATAGCAATTGGTCATTTCCCGCATCTACTTCTGGCCCAATCCCTCCTTGCACGATAGTTAAAGGGGTGGTATATGTAGTGGGCGTGTTAGTGCAGGGATCGACCCCCTGAAACGATATGACTATTGTTTCATTGCCGTCTGGATCTTGGGGAGCATCGCCAGTATAAGTGTAAGAGGTTTGACCAGCTGCAAACACGATTTGCGTTGGGAGGGGAGGGCTGTAGTCGATTCCTGGAGTAGCGGTTCCACCAATGGTTAGGTTAAGAGTTTGTTGCTGACTTAAATCTCCAAGATTGAGAAAATCTATCGAGAATTGATCGCAACCCTCTATGATTTCGGTGATGTTTGTTTGAGCCCCTGGCACGAGGTTAACTGCATAGTCGTTACCTGTTGTGATAAAGCTTTGAGCCTCAAAAAAAACACCCGAGTCCCAGCCTGTATCATCAACGTCTGCGATAGCGATCTTAATATGATAACTCTGCCCACAAATTACTTCTGCCGAACCTGTGATCGGTACGGTCAAACCATCAAATTGAATATAAAACGGGTCGTTGCTGAACGGCAGGGTGAAGCCATTACCATTGTCGATATAGTACGCGGAATTAGTAAGATCATTGACGTTATCAATTGAAATGGGTGTTGCAGTGCCAGGCACGAGTGCGATGTTTTGTGCTCCATTGGTATAAGGTCCTGCGATGCCAGGTCCACTGACGAAAATTCCAAAAGCGTCATTAAAGCCGGCGTTAACGAATTCAAGGTATTCTTCTGACGCAAAAACAAAATTGAAGATTACTGAATCTCCGACGGGAACAAAATCAAATTCAAGAATTGCACTGTTAAACATATTGACCCCGCCAGCAATAGTTGCTAGATCAGGATCTTGGGGAGAAGCTACGCCTCCTAAACTTAAATCTCCCTGATCGTTTGGCCCGACAGCGATGTTAACATCTCCTGTTGCCATGACTATTCCGTTCGGCAATCCCACATTTGCCGTGTTCGAGTCGAACGTTCCGATCTGTTGATTCACAACATTGCCAGGAATGCCGTTAAACGTGACGTTTGATACTGTCACGCCATTACCAACGAGGACATTCTGAACCAGTGTTGCTGGATCTTGATTATTAGTGATCAGAAGTTGGGCACTTACGACGTTACAGAATAGCTGCGCACAAAAGAGCAATGCACAAGAAATGCCTAGTGGAAAGCCTGAATTCAGCCCTTTGGTTTTCGTAGCAAGCAAGGTTTTCAAAGCAAGGAACAATTCGTAATCTCTGTAACAACGCTAAGCAAAAATCTAAGTAGTCTAAAGGCTAATGCAAGTTACGTGAATCTAGCTAGCAATGCCAGTTACAGAGTACCAAACTTAGAGATAAAAGAAAAGCCCCAAATTGGAGCTTTTCAACTGAATTCATTGGCGAATCGGTCAGTTCAACAAGTTGGTCTTCCCTTGGAACGACTGGTTTTCGTATTCTCCGTCTAAAAAATCGACAACCCAAACGTACTCTCCTGCAGGGGCTAGTTGCCCTAAACCATTATCCATTCGGCCATTCCAAGGACTATTTGTCGCATCCGAGGAATAAACCATGATTCCTGTAGTCTCATACACGGAGAACTTGAAAAATCCCTTCATGTGCTTAAGAACCTCCGGAATGAAAGAATCATTCACGCCATCTCCATTTGGGGAGAAAGTAGCAGGAGCGTTCAGCGGATTGTCGTTCGTTACCGTTACCGTCTGCACGATTTCATCTGAACATCCATTAGCATTAACAACACCGAGTTTTACCTGATAAGTTCCTGCCTTCTTGTAGACGTGGTCAGGGTGAACCTCATCACTTGTAGTTCCATCTCCGAAATCCCAACTTAGGTTTTTCGCACTAGTTGAGATGTTCTCAAAGTGTACATAAGGCAACTTACCCGCTTCATGGCGTGGCACAAATGCAAATTTCGCCTTAGGTGCGCTATGGATAATGATATTGTTGGTCGCTTTTTGGCTTTGGATCTGACCTCCGTTCATTGGTGTCATCGAAAGGGTGACCTGATAACTTCCTGCACGCTCATAAACGTGCGCTGGCTCTGGCTTGTCAGAGAAACTGCCATCTCCAAAATTCCACAGATAGATGACGTTCTCTTCCAATTTATCCAACTGGAAATCCACCTTAGTAGCTTGGCAACTAGCACTAACGTTTGTCATGAAGCCTCCTCCACCAACTAAATCACTCTTCGGCTTCTCGGGCGATTCAGCGCTAACAACTCCATTGTGCGTGCTGATCGCTTCTAAACGGCCTTGTTCCTTTTCTCTCTTGCGAATAATGGTCACTTCACGGCGGCCACTATCTTCTACAACAGCTTCGTTTCCTGAGGAATTACTGACAATACCTGGCGTATCTTTCTCAGACTTGCTCACATCAACGGAGCGCGAAGTCTCAACACGAGAACGAGCAGCGCCCTCTTTTCTGGTTACCTCTGTGTCAGATTCTCCCAAGAATACGTCGTTCCCTTCGTTGACTCCTGCATCGGATGATGCTGTCTCATTCACATTTAAAACAGGAGTCCCTGCTTCAACAGTTTCTTGACCAGAGGCTTCATCTACCAGAACTTGTTCTGAATCAGCAAGCTGAGCATCGTTCAATCGATTGTTGTCAGAAAAGGCATAGAAAAGTGTACCTCCTAGTAGAACTGTTCCGGCCACAATACCGAGGTATACACCTACACTGGAACTATAACCACTCTTCTCCTTGTCCATCCGCTGGCTAAGCTTATCCCAATCAGAGGAATTGAACGGAACTTCAAACCCGTCCATTGAGCTTTTCAAGCTTTCTTCAAAAATATCCAGTTTACTCATTCTTCTCTGGCACTGCAATTAACGAATCTTCCCTGTAGTAAGAAGATTCTTAAGATTATGTTTTGCTTTGGCATAGTTCGATTTTGATGTACCGATACTGATACCAAGCTTTTCTGCAATTTCCTTATGTGTCATATCTTCAAACACATAGAGGTTAAATACTGTCCGGTAGGCGGGGGTCAACTTTTGTAAGGCGTTTACGATATCGGCTGCTTTAAACTTGGATTCCTCCGCTTGACTGTCCGCGAGGTTGTCCTCCGCATCAGGATCCCGAAAGTCCTCGATACTCCTCTCCTCACCCAATAGAACGTAACTGTTCTTGGTTTTTCGAAAATAGTCGATAGCGGTGTTTACCATTATTCTTCTTATCCAGCCTTCAAAGGATCCAGCTTTGTTAAACCCTTCAATGTTTTTGAAGACCTTAATGAATCCGTCCTGCAGAATATCCTTAGCCTGATCGGTATTTTTGGTATAACGAAGGCAAATAGCCAACATTTTGCCATAAAACAACTCGTAAACACGCTCTTGCGCCCGTCTTTCCTGGGCAATACACCCATCCACGACAGCAAGAAGTCGCATGTTTTCATCAGTCATAGACCGCTCTGCACCTTCAAGACGTTCATTTCCTTGATCGGTTGCCTCTATGTTGATGATTTTAGCAAACATGCTTGGCAATATACGTCAATTTAGGACTTTTTACGGTGGGACACAATAGTTGAAAAGCCAACAGTTTGAGAGTCAATTCCTTGCTTAATTTCGCACACCTCAAAAACTCCTAATTGGCGGATAGACGCATAACAAAATGAAGGTAACAGTAGTAGGCGCAGGCAACGTAGGCGCAACATGTGCAGATATGGTAGCTCGTAGAGAGTTGGCCAATGAAGTGGTTCTGCTAGATATTAAAGAAGGGTTTGCTGAAGGGAAGGCACTAGATATATTCGAAACTTCTCCTATTCACCTGTTCGATACACGCCCAATAGGGTCAACAAATGACTATACGAAGACTGCTGGAAGCGATGTCGTTGTCATTACGAGCGGATTGCCGAGAAAACCAGGTATGAGTCGGGATGACCTTATCGCTACCAACGCCGGCATTGTTAAAAGTGTTACGGAAAATGTAGTTGCGCATTCTCCTGACGCAGTGGTCATTGTGGTGAGCAACCCGCTAGATGTTATGACCTATTGTTCGTATTTGACCGCTGCGAAGCCGAGCCAAAAAGTGTTTGGAATGGCAGGAGTGTTAGATACTGCGCGGTACAGGACATTCTTGGCGGAAGAGTTGAATGTTTCTCCAAAGGACATTCAAGCGGTGTTAATGGGAGGACATGGCGACACGATGGTACCACTTCCTCGTTATACCACGGTTGCAGGTATCCCTGTAACAGAGCTGATCGATGCAGGTAAATTGGAGCAGATCATTGAGCGCACCAAGAAAGGTGGAGGAGAGATCGTTAACCTACTAGGTACATCAGGGTGGATGGCTCCTGGGGCTGCTGCTGCACAGATGGTCGAGGCAATCGTTCGTGATCAGCGCAGAATATTCCCTGTATGTGCTTGGCTAGAAGGAGAATATGGGCTTAATGACATTTATTTGGGTGTGCCGGTCATTCTTGGAAAGAATGGTATCGAACGCATTATTGAGCTTGAGTTGAACGATTCAGAAAAAGAATTACTGAATGTATCAGCACAGCATGTGAGAGAAGTAATGGGCGTGCTTGACGGCATGAACGTGGTATCCTGATTCTCGCCTAATATCAATTCAAACAAAAAAGCGCCAATTGGCGCTTTTTTGTTTGAATACCTCTCACAGAGTCTAGTGCAATAGGATTACGCGTCCGTGGTAAAGGGCATTACTTCCTCGCACGTTAACTATATAAGTTCCTGCTGGCCAGTTCTGCGCGTCAATACGAAGATCCGCACTGTTATTGACTCCTTTCTCGATCATCAGGTTTCCAAGCATATCAAATGCCGATATACGCATGTCATTCGACTCTATTGGTAGATTAACCCAGAAGGCTCCGGTGGTCGGGTTGGGTATCAGTTGTACTTCGCTAGAAACGGGTATTTCGCTTACACTGCTTACCACGTCATTCTTCCAGAAACTAAGGCCACCTCGCAGGTTTCCGACAATAACGTCCAACAATCCGTCATTGTTGAAGTCAAAGGTGCAAACCCCAGTTCTCTTACCATCACTAATGCCTTGGAATGTTGAATCAACCTTATTCCAAGTTCCTCCTAGGTTGTTCTCTATGTCATCATAAAGGAATATTCCTCCCGATTCAGAACCCACGAGTAATTCCCGTTCACCGAGCGCGTTCAAGAACATGAATGGCACGCTATGCCCTGTTATATTCCAAAATTCAGCAACAACCACGTCACCGATTGAGTCATTTGTGAAGGACCAAAGTGGGTTATTCGCGGTGCCCGCGTTCCGGTAAAAGTTAATGTTGCCATTGCGCTCTCCAATGAGCATATCCAATACCCCGTCGTCGTCCACATCAAACAACTGCGGAGTGGCAAATTGTCCAATATCTATGATCGTACCCCCTATTTCCGTTAACTGGGGCGTTGTCAAAGAAAAGGAGGCAACGCCTCCTGAGGGGTTATTCTCATAATAGTGTAACATGCCTTGGAGGTCACCAACGATCAAATCCTCATCTCCATCTCCATCAACATCTCCGAACGTAGGATGCAAGGCTTGCCCGAGGCCAGATTGGCTTAAACCAACATAATCACGATCGATAAGGTTGAATTGCGGCACACTATCACTCCCTATATTCTCAAAAAGAGCCAATTGGCTTTTAAAATTGCCGCCAGGTGCGAAATAGCCGACATTACCTACCACCAGATCCATCACTCCGTCCGAATTGTAGTCAAAAGGAACAGGGTAAGCCCCGGAACCAAAATCCATCATATCCCCTTGTATGAAATTGGTTGAGGTAAATGCGAACAGTGGTGCTTGATCCGTTCCGTTGTTTTCGTAGAAATACGTGCTTTCAAAGTTTCGGGAAGTTCCCGTGGAATTTGGGCTGACAATGAGATCCCGTTTTCCATCATTTGTCACATCTACGTAGAACGACGCGGGAAAAAGGAAAAGATCGACAGGCACATCATAATCAGGGAATAAGGTGTCCTGCGCACCAATATGCCCGTCGTTTTGCGTGCCGTCATTGAATAACGCCACCAAATTGGTGAAAGAAATATCACCTAACAGTACATCGGTCACCGTGTCTCCTGTTAGGTCAAAAGCATTGACCGTACTTCCCGCATGCACACCACCGGATTCCTGGATGCCAGGATCAAGGATTTCCGGATTAACCACGTTGTTGAAGCACGTGTCATTCATCGTGACTGAATTATTGTTCAGGTTTTCGAAAAAATAGCCCCAGCACCGATTCCTGACCTCGAATATCAGTGAGTCACACCCAAAACCTTGCTCCATGCTAAGATTCTTGTGGTATTCAAGGTTAGAGCCGAAAATAGAGAAGGTCAGTATATCCAGGTCTCCATCAAAATCCACATCGCTAATGGAAGGAATATCCGCAGAACTAACAAAGATGTTAGTTGTAGAGGGTACAAAATTGGACGCTAAGAACGGCGGGTTAACAG
>CAZPEQ010000106.1:0-7871 GCA_964585605.1 uncultured Weeksellaceae bacterium
CAGATGGAAAAGCGTCATAATTCCAAATACTCCAACGCGGTTCGCAATGAAGGCGGGAGTGTCCTTGCACGGAACAGTGACTTTACCAAGAATGTGTTGACCATATTGGTCGAAGAACTGAACTACTGCCGGATCGGTATCAGGCCCAGGAATGATCTCTAACAATTGTAAGTAACGAGGCGGATTAAAGAAATGCGTTCCGCAAAAGTGTTTTCTGAAATCGTCGCTTCGGCCCTCAGCTATGGCGGCAATCGGTATGCCTGATGTATTGGTTGTGACCAGGGTACCGGCTGTGCGGTGTTTTTCCACTTGCTCGAATACCTGTTGTTTGATGTCCAAGCGTTCGACAATAGCTTCAATGATCCAGTCGGCGTCTTTGATTTGGCTTAGATCGTCGTCGAAATTACCCGTGGTGATACGCGATGCAAAACGCTTGGAATAAATGGGGGAAGGGTTTGCCTTAAGCGCGGCTTTGAGCGCATCGTTGACCAATTTATTGCGCACTTGTTTGTCGGTGCTCTCTTGGGCTTCTTTCGGTACAATATCCAACAGGAGAACTTGACAGCCAACGTTGGCAAAGTGGCAGGCGATGCGGGATCCCATAACACCACTTCCTAGTACAGTGACCTTACGGATATTTCTATTGATGCTCATTTGAAGATTTCTCCTTTTTGAAGGGTGTTATTGATCTTGTTCATTATGCGGTGAAAGTCGTTCAGCTCTTTCTTACTGAGCTGTTCAGCAATGGCCTTGTTGAATTGGATCACTGAATTACGACTAACGGCACGCATCTTTTTACCTGCTGCCGTGAGTTTTATCAAGGTCACACGCCTGTCTTGCTTATCGGCATGCTTAGAAATGAGCCCTTGCTCTTCTAAGTTTTTTAAGATCCGGGAAAGACTGGTCGGTTCCATGCCCATTTTAGGACCTAACTGCGTGCTGGGGGTTCCTTGTGCATCCACATTCAACAAGAGATAGCCAATGCTCATGGTACCACCATACTTAGTGGCTTGCCCGTTATATAGTTTGGCAATCTGGTGCCAAGCCCAACGAATCGGATGGTCAATGGTGTCTTGTGCTCGCATTACTTGCAGTTAAAGGTACGATAAATAAGCTATGCATGCATAATAAACGAATTTATTCTCACCATATTATTCACAGATGAATGGAAAACACGTTTGGGAATAAAGGAGAGCCATAGGCGGGGTTAACCCGTGATCACTGGCTTTGGACTTGCAGTACCAGTTTACCATCTACTGGCTCATATGAAACACCCGCACCGTGATATACCGTGTCTAAGTGCCCTTGCAGGTCGTCGTAAACGAAAACGCTGTCAGCATTGAACTTAATGGTAGGGTATTCTTGGTTAAACTCCATTTCTACCCACGGTGCGATCGATCCTTTTCCCATGTAGGAACTGTCGATCTCGGCAAGGTGCTTTAACTCGTTCGTAGCCACATCCAAGAAGCCGATATCCGTAAAGCCATTGTTGAAGATCATGACCTTTTGGCCCCAACTTTCGGTGGATCCGAATTCTGCCAGGATAACGTAACCTCCAGCGGGGTGCTCAAAGAAGAACGGGCGCATCATCCAGCTGTCGTACGCCGGGTTGGAGTAGGACAAGACCTCCATGGAATCGGCATGTAGACGGTAATGATATAGGCGTAACCCAGGATCGATCCGATTGCTATCAGGTTCTTCGTTATTCCTTGCGGACATGATAAAGGTTCCGTCCTCCAACGCGAAGGTTTCGTGGATCAACAGGGTGTCATGGGCAATGTTATCCTCAATTATTGGCAGTTGAATACCTGCTTGTGGTCGACTTGGTATCGCATCCGGATTTTCCGCAGTTGTGGGTTCTCCTGCACAAGCAACGGCACAAACAAGTACGAAGAGAACAAATCTACGCATGCTAAAAAGGGCCGATCTTTCCTGATCCCGATACAGACTTCCTGACTTTGGGTTTGCCTACATATAGAATACTTCCACTTCCATTAATATCCCCGTTGAGCTTTTCCTTTGCGTAGACCTGAATGTCTCCTGCGCCGTTAATCGTTGCATCTACCGATTCTGTTATCATGTCCGTGGTAAGAATATCGCCAGCACCATTCAGCACAGCGTCGAGTTCTTTAGACTCTCCCATTAAGTTGATATCACCGGCACCATTCAGTGCTGCATGCACTTCAGCGGCGTCAACCTCTAGCGAGACATCACCAGCCCCATCTAATTCAATGTCTAATTCGGTGACCATGAATTTGCCAGTCCCCACAATACTGCCAGATCCAGCTAGTGTGATGGACTCCAAGCGCGGCGTGGTTATTTCAATGTAATGCGCTTCTTGTGTGTTGTAACATTTAGAACTGCTGGCATACAGTATGCCCTTGTTCATTTCAATTTCTACTAACTCTAGGAGATTGTTTTGCGCGGTTAGTTTGATTGTTTGCGGAGACCCTTGTTTTAATCGAATGTCTAACGCTCCGTCCAAATGAACACCCCTTAAATCTCCTAAGTCGTAGGTTTTGGTATCCAGAGGGCCTTCTCCCTCAACGCAATTACAGCCAATGGCGAGTAAGGCGAGTAACACATAGATCAGAATCGTTCTCATTACCGGATCAAGGAAACGGATCCATTGAATTCAAGACCTTCTACCACTAAGGTGTAGAAGTAGGTTCCTTCAATGGCAGGTTCTCCCGCAAAGGTGAATCCGCTCCAAGCGATATTCCCGCCCGTTGAGGTGAACACACGGGATCCCCATCTATTGAATATGCTAAACTCGGCGCATGGCCCTAATAGTACATTACTGATGGGCGCAAACACGTCGTTCTCGCCGTCACCATTGGGACTGAAGACATTAGGCAATTCAATATCTACAAAGTCCAAAAAGTTAAAGCTTGAATAGGATTGGGAAACAGAACTTGAACATCCAGACCCGTCCGATACGACTAATGTGACCGCGAAGGGTTGTCCACTTGGGAAAACGAACGTTGGGTTTTCTTCTGTACTCGTGGCTCCACCTCCAAAATCCCATAAGAAATCCGTTGCACCTACACTCTGGTTGAAGAACCAAGCACGCATACCATCGCACCGCGGCTCAAATTGAGCCGTGAACGAAGCCTGTGCGTTACCTTGAATGGTTACTGTTACCTGATCGGTATTCGCACAGGTATCATTTGTTACCGTAAGTAGATATGTGGTGGTGGTACTTGGAAATGCAAACGGATTGGCAGTGCTGCTATCACTTAAGCTGCTAGCAGGTTGCCAACTGAATTGCGATCCTGCAACAGAAGTTGGAGCACCGCCTAGTTGGATAGAATCTCCAGAACAAATGCTAACATCAGCTCCTGCGTCAAGCGGAACTGCGCCATTGACCACAACGCTAACGGAATCTGTATCCATGCAACCGTTTACATCTGCAACCGTGACTATATAGACGGTATTGGCCAGTGGTGTGGCATCCGGGTCGGCGATCAACGAATCATTCAAGCTTATACCGGGACTCCAGCTGTAGTCAACACCGCCACTGGCCTGCAAATTGGTAGAAAAACCGGGACAAACCCATACATCTACTCCTGCATCTGCCGTAGGAAGAGGAAGCACATCAACCAACACATCATCAGAACTAGTGCAGTTGTTCGCGCCGGTCAAGCTTACGGTGTAGGTGGTGGTTACCATTGGCGAGGCGATGGGGTTTGCTATAGCCGGATTATTAAGGTCACCAGCTGGCGACCAGCTGAATGTTCCAATACCCACAGCACCCAGCTGGACAGAACCGTTCATACAAACAACAGTATCGTTACCGGCCTCAAGAAACGGCAAGGGGTTCACCGTAACGGTTACCTGATCACCATTCATGCAGGTATTGCCGTCCGTTACTAAAACCGTATAGGTAGTTGTTGAATCGGGTGATGCGTTAGGGTTTGCAGCCCCAGCATTGTCAAGGCTCATTGCAGGACTCCAATTGTAAGTTGAACCAGCGGGCCCCGTCGGAGACCCTCCGATCGCGATTGCATCACCTTCACAGATTGTAACATCAGACCCCGCGTTTACCGAAGGGAGGGAATTGACAGTCACGGTCACATCGTCTGAAGCAATGCAGTTGTTAGTATCCGTGACGGTAACGGTATATAACTGAGTTGATGAAGGAAACACCACTGGGTCGGGAATATTGGTTGCCGAAATATCCACGGCCGGAGACCACACGTACGTTCCTCCTCCTATAGCATTCAGTTGGGCAGTGTCTCCAATGCACAAGTCAATGTCAGTGCCAGCATTCACTGCTGGGGCTGCGAACACGGTCACAATCACATCATCCGAACCAGTACATAGGTTGCCATCTGTTGTGCTCACAGTATATGTTGTTGTCGTTACCGGGCTAGCAAAGGGATCCGCAATATTGGGGTCGTTTAAGGCTCCTATAGGTGTCCATGCATAATTAGCTGCACCAGTCGCATTCAGTTGTATACTATCTCCCGGGCAAATAGAAAGATCCGTTCCTGCATTAATAGCCGGAAGCGCGTTGACATTTACGACGACCTCATCGGTATTTACACATTGATTAGCATCCATTACGGAAACCGTGTACGTTGTATTGGCGCCTGGTGTGGCAATCGGGTTGGCCGATCCAGCATTGTTAAGTGTTCCCGCGTTATTCCATGTAAAAACACTGCCAGCCGGCCCTGTAGGGCTTCCGCCCAAGATGAGCATGTCGCCAGCGCATATAACGGTATCAACCCCCGCGCTTACCACTGGAAGTGGGTTGACGGTGACGGTCACGTCGTCGGAAGCAACGCAATTGTTGGTATCCGTTACTATAACAGTATAGATCTGTGTGGATGATGGGAAGGCCATTGGATCAGCAATGTTTGCCGCTGAAATATCCGTGGCTGGTGACCAAACGTACGTGCTACCCCCGGTTGCATTCAGTTGAGTAGTATCTCCTACGCACAAACTAATGTCATTGCCCGCATTCGCCACAGGAGGAGTGAAGACCGTTACGGTGACGTCATCTGAATTGGAACATAGATTTGCATCGGTCGTGCTTACGGTATAGGTTGTCGTAGTCGTGGGGCTGGCAAACGGATCAGGGATGTTCGGATCACTCAAGGTTGCGATTGGTGTCCACGAATAATTCGATGCTCCTGTTGCGTTCAATTGCACACTATCTCCAAGACAAACAGAAAGGTCGCTTCCACCGTTGATCGTTGGAAGTGAACTAATATTGACAACGACATCATCCGTATTCACGCACTGGTTGCCGTCTACTACAGAAACGGTGTAGGTTGTGCTTACGACTGGCGTGGCAACGGGGTTCGCGGAAGCGGCATTGTTGAGTGTTGCTGCATTGTTCCAGCTAAACGTACTGCCAATAGGTCCAGTAGGACTTCCTCCTAAAGCGACCATTCCCCCCGGACATACGACTGTATCAGACCCGGCACTAACTATAGGAAGGTCGTTGACCACAACGACCACACTGTCTACACCAGGACAGTTGTTAGCATCCACTAGATCCAGGAAGTAGGTCGTAGTAACGGTTGGGAAAACGGTAGGTGTTGCCGTATTACCGTCAATGATGTTCGAATTCGGCATCCAATTGTAGGTGGCACCGCCAGTACCAGTTAATTGGGCTGAATCACCAACGCATATTGTTGCGCTTGGTCCTGCATCTGCATTCACCTGAGCAACGAATACAACGACCGTATCGGTGGCAATACAACCGTTGTTGGTCACCGTAACAACGTACTCTTGGTCAACACTAGGACTTGCAGTTGGAATTGCGGCAACAGGGCTGCTAAGCGTAGCGGACGGATTCCACGAGAACGTGGATCCCGGAGGACCCGTAGGGGAGCCCCCGATCACGATGGATTGACCTTCGCAAATAGTCTGGTCAGACCCCGCATCTGCTGCAGGTATGCTATTTATGGTGACAGGAAGTGTCAAGGTATCACCACTACACCCGAATTGACTCAGTGTGACTAAAGTGACCTGACCGGAGCTAGAACTGCCCCAGTCCACAGACACAATAGTATCTGTTGCAGTACCATTGATAGTACCTCCGGTAACACTCCATTGGTAGGTGGCACCATTTCCTACATCCTGCACAGCGTACATAACCGCACTTGCGGCTTCACAAACCGCTGCAGATCCCGTAATTGCCGCTGGCCCTTCAAAGCCATTTACGGTAATTTCATAGACTACATCTAGGTTCTTCGGTGGGCAACCGTTATCGCTAACACTTAGCGAGAACAGGTAAGGCTGAGATTGACCTTGGTCGCAACCCGGTGTCCAACAGAACCGAGAGTTGATACTTCCTACTCCGCTGATCGGCGCCTGTATCGTTGCAGCAGGATTGAACTGCAGGGTGTCAAAAATGGAACCTGCCGCAACTAAGAACAAGGAGTCTCCGTTGGCGTCATCGAATTCGGCATCGAAACAAAGCTGATCTCCTGCATCAACGGAATACGCAATTTGCTGTGTACTAACATCAAGCACGGGCGTAGAGTTTGGAGGACAGGTGATCACCTGGAGCTGAAGGTCACGTCTAGATATGCCGATCAAGATCCCATTGCGGAATTCTCTCACTTCCACCGCAACGATGAAATTACCTTGCATAGGGGAGGAGTACTCCGTTAGGCCATTAACCGCATTAATGAAGGAACTTCCGCCAGCACCAAAAGGTTGACTTTCACTGAAGCCTGGATTGTAACCAACGGTTGGAATGATCTGCGTGAATATGTTCGGCGGGTTGATGATACCACCCGCTAAGACGAAAGAAGAGTAAGGTGTTTCAAAGGAGAAGACCAGCTGATCGCCGTCAGGATCAACTGCGGAGTTCAAGAATGTACTCGTGTCGCCAACACATAAGAATGGAGTGGGCAGCCCCAAGAAGATAGGAGAAGAGTTTTCGATAAGTGGAGGAGGAACAAAGGCGTAGTAACCTATCCCCGTACCATTAGGATTTGCCAAGTTCGTAATCGACAGGTTTCGACAACACATCTGGAAATAAAGGTGATACCCACCGAAATTCAGGGGCAGATCGACGAAGGCTTCGAACGTTCCTTGAACGGTGCACAGTCCTTGACCTACACCACACCCCGCTGGTAGATTTGGCTGGATCACCGTTGTGTCAACCAAGAAGAGATCGAGTTCCTGCAATTGGACTTTGTCCGCCGTAGGATTATTTTCATCTTGTATGTAAATCCCTACCGGAAGGGGTGTTCCAATATTTTGACCCAGCAGATCAAAGAAGCTGTCAAAAATAGAATTCGCCCCACAATTCAGGTAAAAATTCATGTATACACGGTATGTATATACACCGCTACCAACAAACGTTTCGCCGATCTGCTCGTAGCCAAGCTCTCCGCCAACTAAGTGTGTCGCTTGCGCTTTTTGACTTACGAAGAAGCCAAGTATTGAGACAAAAAATAGTAGCCTCCAATTGTTCATTTTCGTTCGCATTTGACTACCGGATCACTAGCTGTTCCGTAAATACCTTGGTTTGATTCTCAATGCGCAAGGTGTACGTTCCTTGAGCGATTGAACTGACGTCTAGATCTGTTGTTCCAGTCAAGAACGACCTCTCTTGGAAAACCAATTGACCTAGTGGGTTGATGATAGAGATTGTAGATTGCCCCAAGAAGCCCTTGTCCGTCGCGATGCTCAATCGTGCCTCCGTTGGGTTAGGGAAAATCGTGATATCCTCTCCGTCAATATCATCAACACTTTGCAAGAAGCAGATCCAATTGGCAATAAAGCCGGCTCCAAAACCGCCACCGCCACCGCCACCGCCGCCGATGTCAAGTTCGATGGTTAGCGCGGATCCAGAAGAGACAATCTGTCCTCCATTAGGTAAGGCAGTGCCATTAAAGGTGCCA
>CAZPEQ010000107.1:0-7826 GCA_964585605.1 uncultured Weeksellaceae bacterium
GCGATGACGCGATATTACTCTTGAAATCCCCCGGTTCAACGCAAGAAATGCGAATGTTCCAAGGCGCCATTTCCATATTCAAGGCTTCACTGTACTTGTCTACCGCGGCCTTGTTAGCACTATAAAAGCCGCGGTACGGTAGCCCCATGTTAGCGGCTATGGAGCTTATATTAATGATAGTGCCTCCATTCGCCTGGCGCATATTTGGCAAGACCGCCTGACTCATACGGTGCATACCAAAGAAATTCGTATCGAAGGAGGCCATGGCTTCTTCGGCACTTAGGTCTTCCGCAGCACCTTGAATGCCGACACCAGCATTGTTGATCAGGACATCGATACGCTGCTCTTCAGCTATAACCGTAGCTATTGCGGTTTGAACACTAGCGGGATCGGTAACGTCAAGTTGTAGCGTCCTTAAGCCACTTGACGGCGAATGGGTATTCCATTTTCGACCTGTCCCATAAACTATATGCTCTTCTTGCACCAATTGTGCTGCGATCGCAGCACCAAGTCCGCTTGAGGCACCTGTCACAATTACGACTTGCTGTTTCCGGCCACGCATAGAAAAAAAGAGGGGCAAGCTGATCGTATCGCACCGCTACAACCGTCTACCCTTGCTTCCTTCCGGACCTGGGGGAGTTCAACGGGAGCTGGTCGTACGAGACTTGCCCCAAGTGCAAATGTAAACAGTTCGGCCTGTCAATCGATCGCTTCTCGTACCGATATTTGCCTCAATGGAAGTTTCGGTGGTCGTTCCCTTATACAATGAGGTGGAATCGCTAGGAGAACTGGTGACTCAATTGCATGATGTGTTAGGTTCTAAAGGGTTTGACTATGAACTCATTCTGGTGGATGATGGGAGTAAGGATGGGTCTTGGGATGTGATAACAGCGCTGGGGCAGGAGAACGCTCGGGTAAAGGGGATTCAGTTTCGAACGAACTACGGCAAGAGTGCTGCGTTGAATGAAGGGTTTAAGGCAACGACTGGTGATGTAGTGATCACCATGGATGCCGACCTTCAAGATGATCCCAAGGAACTGCCAGAATTGATCGCTATGATCAATAAGGAAGGCTACGACTTGGTTTCTGGTTGGAAGAAAAAGCGACATGATCCCATCACTAAAACGATTCCTACAAAACTGTATAATTGGACCTTGCGCAAGGCGTCTGGAATCGAGCTGCACGATTCTAATTGCGGGTTGAAAGCGTATCGAGGGGAGGTGCCTCGATCGATCGAGGTATACGGTGAAATGCATCGCTATATTCCGTTCATTGCTAAAAAGAGTGGCTTTACCAACATTGGAGAGAAGGTCGTGACTCACCATGCAAGAAAGTATGGAAAGTCCAAGTTCGGCATGGATCGTTTCGTTAATGGGTTCTTGGATCTACTTACGATCAGCTTCATTTCCCGCTTCGGTAAGAAGCCAATGCACTTCTTTGGCACATTGGGCTTGTTAATGACCTTGTTCGGTTTTGCATGTGTGAGTTGGTTGGTTGGGTACAAATTGTACATGATCAACGTCGGGCACATGCCTCCGCTGGTCAGTAGCCAAGCACTATTCTACATAGCGCTTACCGCTATGGTCATTGGCGTACAGCTTTTTACAGCTGGTTTCGTGGCTGACTTGGTAAGTCGTAGCAGTGCCGACCGGAATAATTACCAGATCAAGGATCGGGTGGGCCTATAGTTCAGTCGTTTCAACAGAACGTCCAAACAGTTCGTTGGCCAGTCGGGTGTCGTGCTGATACACATCTTCCCTAAAATTCAAGATGTTATCATCATCCACCCAAGCTGTAAAATACACCAAGATCACCGGCATCGTTTCTTCAAGCATGACCAACTTTTGCTTGCCTGAATTCATAGCAACCTGAATGGAGTCAGCTGTCCATGACGTATCAGATCTGAGTAAATAATTGGCCAATTTAGTTGGCTCTGAAAGCCTTATACAACCGTGGCTGAAAGCACGTTGCGTGCGTTTGAATTTGCTTTTTGATGGCGTGTCATGCAGGTAAATAGCGAATTCGTTGGGGAACAAGAACTTTACCTTGCCCAGGGCATTTCCTCTACCGGGCTTTTGACGAATCATGTAAGGCATGACCTCATCATACTTATTCCAGTCTACTGTGGTGGCATCAATCGTTTTGCTGCCTCGCCTGAGCTCGTAGTTATTTCTACGTATATAGGTGGAATCTTTCTTGACCTTCGGCAGGATCTCGTCGTTTTTTATACTGCTGGGCACATTCCAATACGGGCTGAAGACCAGCCGATCCATATCCCCACTGAAGATTGTCGACGTGGTCGCTTTTTTGCCAACAACCACAGTCATATCCCAGATGCGTTCACCCTCTTCATAAACATGCAAGATGAACTCGGGAATGTTGACCAATATCAAATTGTCGGGCTGTTCTTCGGGTAGCCACCTGCAGCGCTCCATATTCACTAATATCGTTTGTATCCGATCACGCATAGGAATTTCCATCTCGGCAATAAAGTATTTGTTGATATTCTCGATCGGACTAAGTCCTGTACGTGCTCGATATTTGGATACTCCCGCGAATAAAGTACTATCGTAGACCCAGGTCGTGTCTAAGGAATTGATATCGCCCAATTCAAATAAGCGTTCCCTCACTTGTGGAATGACAAAAGAAGAATCTCCTAACTCTAGATCCAGGTCTTCATCTGTATCAAAGTCAATGCTATCCCGAATTCGAGACAGCGCATAAAGTCGCTTTAATTCACGCTTTAGCATTTGATATTGCGGGTTAATCGGTTCGATCAAAGACAGGTCTGATCGACCTGCAACCAAAGAATCTAAGAGACTATGATAATTCTTCTTCCTTCGGGGTATATACCACTCTAATTCATGCAAGTCACTTTGCACATGCCCTCCATACTCCCTACTGGCCTGGCGAAAGAACTGCGCTGTTAGGTCTAGTTCAAGGCGACGTCGCTCAATAAGAGAGAGTTCTTGCCCACGGCCACGTTCTAATGCCTGCTGCACCCGTTTTGTGAGCAAACTATGTCGTCCCAAGGTATCTATGGTTTGCACTTCCAAGGTGCTGAACAGACTTAAGAAACTCGCAGCCGCATCGCTGAGCGAATCTCCTGCGAACCAGGCATACTGCATGTCTCGATTTTTGTAGAACGCAAGAATCTCGGAAGAGTCCTGTGCATGAACACGTTTCGAACCGAAAAACTCAGTGAGGTCCACCGAATCAATTCGATAAACCGTGTACTGCTCATCAGATTCAAAAACCTCTGTTAATTTATCCAAGGCTGAATCCGTGTCTTCACTGAGCTGCATGTCACAGGCAATGAAAAAGACCAAGAACAGGAGTATGAGCTGCTTGGGAACCTGCTTATGCGTAAACATAGAGAAGCCCTTTGCTGGTCAGATGACGTAGCATCACGGGCATAGCTTCTTCAGACACAGCTGGGCATCCCCAACTCCTTCCTAAGTGGCCATTTTCTTTAATGAAATCCCGACTTACGTAATCGGCTTTATGAATGATGATCTCTCTTTCCTCCGCTTTGTCGTTCAATCCTCCTTCTAATCCATAAAGCAATAGAGCAGGCCCGTGTTTCGGACTTATTATTCGGTGTCCCACCTCATACAGCCCCTTACTACTTTGGTGCGAGCCTACTTTGTTTGAGAATTTTTTGGCGAAAAGCTCACCTGTATTCGTGCCATGTGCAACGTAGGTGCGGGCAATGAAACGCTTGGTCTTTATGTCGATCAAGTACAAGCGCTTTTCTGTTGAAGGCAAACTCATATCGGCAATCGCCAGTACAGACTTTGCAGTTTTGTTGTACTTCAACATACTTGTGTATGCTGAAACAAATGCCTCTTGGTTAATAATACCCGTAAGCCCGATCTCTTTGTAGGCACGAAGCCCAATACCTGACATAGTCTCTTCCGATAACGCACTAGCCGTTTCTATGTTGCGATGAGTCACAGGTGCAACAGGTTCCGTTGCCAGGGCACTTGAAGTTTTATCATGCGCGAAAAAACTCGTCAAGAGTAGGGAGATCCCAATGGTGAATTTCAATATCATTTTCCGTACTAACTGGTCGTAAAGACAATACTGTCCTTTTCCGATCGCGACAGTGCTGAACGCTAATATAACGTTAGACACTGATCGTCCGGTATATACGTGCAGAAGACCTCAAAAGTTTGCAGTTGCTAAGGGGCGTTGAAAGAGCGCTTACGAGAGCCTCGAAAGAGCCGGAATGGGGGCGATTAAAGAAAGAAACGGTGAATTCGAAGCCACTGAACTAAACACAATGACTGGATAGCTATCATATCGGCGCGATGTTTGTCGTTCTTAAAGCAAGTAAATTTGTGCTGTTATGTTAAGAACCCTCTTGTTATATGTGCTGGCCTTCACCTGTGCAGGCCTTACGGCTCAAATTCCCGGTCAAGACCGCAACGCTGTTGATGCGCAGGGTCGAAAGCAGGGGGCTTGGGTGAAAAAATGGCCAGCGACGGGTAACGTTCGTTACATGGGTCAATTCAAGGATGATCAACCCGTGGGGCAGTTCAAGTACTTTGATGAGAAAGGGATCTTAACCACGACTATGTCGTTTGAAGCGGGCAGTAGTAGAACGCAGGCGAAGCATTTCCACCCCAACAGCGAGTTGATGGCCAAAGGTGCCTACATAGATAAGATCAAGGATAGTACGTGGCACTACTTCGATGAAAACGGGCAATTACGAAAAATAGAGACCTTCGTCAATGGGGAAGTGCATGGCTCGGTGACCACGTACTTTCGAGATGGTTCAGTGGCGGATAAAAGCGAATTTGACCAGGGGGTGCAGGTAGGCGCTTGGACGCAGTATTACATCGATGGAATGAAGCGGGCGGAAGCGTTTTTCGTGGAAGGAGAGCCAGAAGGCGAAATGAACTGGTATTTCGAAGATGGGAAGCCGGAGATAAAAGGAAAGTACAAGAAAGGTATTAAGCATGGAGGTTGGATCTATTTCAATGACGATGGGTCCATCCAATTGCAAATGCTCTACGATAACGGCGATTTTGTGAAGAGCAGTAAAGAGAATGGCATTTTCAGAGATTACTACGACGACGATCAAGTGAAGAATGAGGTAACCTGGGCGAAAGGCAAAAAAAACGGTTCATTCACGGAGTTCTTTGATAATGGGGTTTGGGAGGAGCGGACCACCAAGGACGATCCCGCTCTTGGCATTGAAGGAGGAGAAACAGAGAAGGTCCTTGTAGGGCAAACCGTTCGTATGACGGGCAATTTTAAGGATGATCAGTTGCACGGTACCGTTAAGACCTTCAATGCAAAAGGCAAATTAATCAAAGAAGAACAGTACGTGAACGGTGTGGCCCAATGAGTAAGCACGGTAAGATCTTAGTAGCCATGAGTGGTGGGGTTGATAGTTCCGTTACCGCTATGATGTTGCACGACCAAGGGTATGAAGTGATTGGTATCACCATGAAGACATGGGACTATACTTCAGCCGGAGGAGGAAAAAAAGAAACGGGTTGCTGCAGTTTGGATGCGATCAACGATGCGCGTGATTTAGCGGTAAGTCGGGGTATTCACCATATTATTCTGGACCTACGTGAGGAATTCGGTGAAAGTGTGATCGACAATTTTGTGGGGGAATACATGGCCGGAAGAACACCTAACCCCTGTGTGCTTTGCAACACCTTCATCAAATGGGATGCTTTGCTTCGGCGGGCGAACATGCTAGATTGCGAGCATATAGCCACAGGGCATTACGCTCAGGTCAGGGAAGAAGAAGGGAGGCATATTGTAAGCCGCGGTATCGATCACAACAAAGACCAGAGTTACGTGCTTTGGGGATTAGCCCAGGAGAATTTAGCACGCACTATGTTCCCTTTAGGCGGATGGAGAAAGCCTGAAATCCGGCAAATGGCACTGTCCAGTGGGTTTCCAAACCTTGCGAATAAGGGCGATAGCTACGAGATATGCTTTATTCCCGATAATGATTACCGCGGATTCCTAAAACGAAAAGAACCTGAAGCTACTAGGCAACTACAGGGCGGAAAGTTCGTCTCTTCTGTAGGAGAACCTATGGGCGAACACGATGGTTATCCGTATTTTACCATAGGGCAACGAAAGAAATTAGGCATTGCGACAGGGGAGCCCTTGTATGTTACAGACATTGATCCGGATAGTAATGTGGTCACTTTGGGTAACAAGGATGAGCTGAAAAAACAGGAGATGTGGGTGCGTGATCCAAACTTTGTGAAAATATCTTCGTTGTATAAGGAGACCGAAGCGTTGACCAAGGTGCGTTATAAGGATAGTGGTACACCAAGCACTATCGAAATGGACAGAGACCGTGTGAAAGTCGAATTCCATGCACCTGTAACGGGAATAGCGCCAGGGCAGTCAGCCGTTTTTTATGACGGCGACGATGTGATCGGGGGTGGCTTTATTGATAGACCATGAAGAACGTGAAATACTTCGTCTTAGCCCTAATCGTAGCAACGATACATTCTTGTGGAAAGGATGATGCACAGCCTGTTGACCTGGGCTTGGATTATTTTCCTGTTGAAGTAGGTAAGTATGTAGAGTTCTTGGTGGATTCCTCATTCGTAGATGAACAATTTGGCGCTAGCGCAGCAGTTACTGTGCAGTACGAGCTTCGCGAGGTAATTGCGGAGGAATTCATAGATCAGGCAGGGCGAACGGTTCAACGTCTCGAACGGTTGGTAAAAGATTCAGTGGGCGAATGGATCATCCGAGATGTCTGGACGCAATTCCGGTCTGATGAACGTGCGGAGCGAGTGGAAGAGAATCAAAGAAAATTTCGACTGGCCTTTCGTCCCGGGTTCGATAAAGTATGGGACTTAAATGCGTTCAATACCGATCAAGTATTTGCGAATTCCTCGCCATTCGAGTTTGTTGAAATGACCTATGAAGAGATTGATGAGCCGTATACCGTTAACGGTATGTTCTTCGATTCCACTGTTGCAGTGAATACCACCTACCCAAGTAACCTCATTCTTGAGCTTGTTGAATACGAACGCTTTGCCAAAGGGGTTGGTTTGATCGAAAAAGAATGGGTAGAGGTGGAGGCTCAGTTTAATGGGTCAACTGGAGACCGTGAAGAGACAGGCTTTCGGGTGAAGTACACACTCATAGGCTATGGGACTCTTTAAACGAGTCCTTTATAGCATACACGCAAGTACGTATTGGAGTAGTAGCAGCCGTATGTCCGTTCAGGAGCATGCGCCTTAAGGGTGAATGAGAGAGAGCATTTTACACCGTGTCCTCATCAAATAATGACTAAAGTTCCACTGGAACCTGCAATTTTGTTGAACGCCTATACCAAGGGGTGGTTTCCCATGGCAGATGAGGATGGTGTTGTGCAGTTTTACGGCGCTGACCCACGCGCTGTTTTTCCGCTCAATGACATCCAGCCAAGTAAGCGTACTCGGCGTATTCTTAGAGAAAGTAAGTGGCATGTAACGCGTGATCAAGGTTTTGAAGCTGTCATCCGCGCATGCGCGGCCCGGGAAGAGACCTGGATCAATGACGAGATCATCGAGCTGTACTGTGCGTTACATCGATCAGGAGCCGCCCATAGCGTTGACGTTTGGGTAGCAGGGGAGTTGGTTGGCGGTTTGTATGGCGTTGCGATCGGCGGGGCCTTTTTTGGGGAGAGCATGTTCAACCACGTTGATCATGCCTCTAGGGTCGCCTTTTACCATCTCATCGAACATTTACGTTCAGAGAATTTCGTTTTGCTGGATTCCCAGTTCATTAATCCGTTTACCCAGCGGCTGGGGGCGGTTGAGATACCCATGTCCCACTACCAGGAATGCTTG
>CAZPEQ010000108.1:0-7824 GCA_964585605.1 uncultured Weeksellaceae bacterium
AGACTGTATTGTTACGGGAGTTAACGACCTAAGTGCATCCAGTTCGTTGCAATTAACCACATGGCCGAATCCAACTAGTACTGCGCTGCATGTGGATGTAACACAACTGGATCAAGGTGACTACACGATTCTGTTACGGGCAATTGATGGTTCATTGATAGGGGAGGCCAGGTCGTTTGAACAAGACAGTTCGAAAGAGTGGATCAGTTTAGATGTGGAAGATCTAGCTCCTGGCACATATATGGTAACTATCGAAGGCGAGCAAGGATCGCGCAGTGGCCGGTTCGTGGTAGATCGTTAACTATATCCTAGGTATATTCGACAAGCACAGCACGCGCACTTGAATAGGAGAACTTAAAAATCGCCTCCGTCGTCATTTCTGCCCGGCTCGGTGCGCTGGTTTGAACGCCCACCCCCGCGACGTCTGAAGAGCGAGGCGTCGTTCTGACCGAAGCGATAGGTAGCGGTGAACATGACATGTCGTATATCACGTCTGCGCTGCGACTCCTGAAAGAAAGATGGTGTATCAAATACCGTCCTGCGGAATCGGCTATTGAACACGTCGCGCAGACTCACAGTGAAGTCCCACGTACGCTTGATTTTTTTGTTCACTGAAAGGTCAAGCGAATACTGTCCTTGACGCTCTCCTTGGGGGATAGTACGAGGGCCTGAGAATCGGCCATTCGCTTGAAATGAAAGGTCTGAACTGAGCTTGTACTTTACGGAAGCTTTCCCGTTCCAGTTAATACCTGTATTCGAGATCGTTCGATCGCCGCTGTTAACAGTTATATCCACCCAACGAATGTTACCACTTAAGGTGATGTCGAATGCGTCTGTTGGCTTCAAGCGGATCGTATTCTCCCAACCGTAATTGAAACTGGTTTCACCATTCGTATAGGTGGTAAGGAGTAAAGTGGAATCCAGTTCAAACGGGGTAGTGAATTCTGTGATCACATCTTCGGTGATACGCGTATAAATTGAGCTTAACCAACTATTCCCTTTTCCGAATGGGAGTAGGTGATTAATCTCAGCCAAGTTGCTGAATTCAGGAGCTAAAGTTGGTTCGCCAATACGAATACTGCGTTGATCACTGCTTCGAATAACGGGCATTACCTGCCAGAAATTCGGCCGTTCGATCTTGCGGGAAAAATTGACCTGTAACTCACGTTCGCCTCCCCATTTTCTAGAAAAATAGATCGCTGGGAACAGGGCGTTGAGCAATTCACCATCACCCGGGTAACTGTACACAAAGGATTCATTCGTCTCCAGTAGGTTGATCTCGAACTCAGTCACCTCAAACCGCAAGCCAGCTTGTACGCTCCAGTTAGAATCAATAGCGGTAGTGTAATTTCCATATGCAGCAGCAACTATATCTGTTACCTCAAAATCATTTGATAAAGCTGTATCACGTTGGGTGAATCCAAAATTATCAGTATTTGTAACAGCGAGTCTAGAGTTATCTTCTTTGTATGAGCCCTTCACGCCCCATTCAAACTTTTTATTATCAGTAAATGGGTTAACATGATCGAACTGAAAGACGATCTGTCCATTGCGTGCATCACTATCGGAGTCCTGTATATTTCCAAGGGAATCGACCTCAACCTGATTCAGATCCCATGTTCGATCATTGAACGAGGTCGTAGTATTGCGATTCAACCCACTATAGTTCAGGTCTGCCGTCCAATACTTGCCTTTTTTGGGGCTGTCATGCCTAAATCCTAGTCGTGCCGATAGTACTCCAAAATCAGTTTCGTCGTCTGTTGTTCGTAAACCAGATGACAGCTGATTCTGAAACCCATCAGTGGTAATACTGGCTTGCTTGGACTGCGTTTCATAAGCACCGCCAAAGTAGGATACACTGGAATTAAAACTGTTTCTATTGCTGATTTTGTAGTCAAACCCGATCCGACCGTTCATGAATATGGAAGTGACATCATTTTCCGTGTCTTGATCGAAACCTTCGATGACCTCCCCGTTGAAGAAATCTCGTCGATTGGAGAACCCGTCGGTGATCCGGTTACGCACATTATAACTGCCGCTAAGACTAAGGGTGTATTTCTGCTCCTTAATCCTTAGATCACCACGCGTTTGGTAGCGACCATTGCTTCCAATACCGGCTTGTATGGAACCTGAGTACCCTGGTTTTGTGGTCTTTTTCAGAACGACGTTCAAGATGCCTCCAGTTGAACTTGCATCGAACAAGACTGAAGGGTTGGATATTACCTCCACACGTTCAATGTCATCTGCTGGTATTTGTTCAAGGGTCAGAAGAGAAGGTCTTCCGTCTACGAATATCCGTGGTGAACGTCCACGCAGCTCTACATTGCCGTCTGAATCCACTTCAAGGCCAGGAATATTCTGCATGACGTCTTCCGCGGTACCTCCTCGGACGCTTAAGTCCTTGTCCACGTTATAAACACGTCGATCTACTTGCAGGACCGCTTGGTTTTTTTCGGCCACGATCTCTACTTCCTTAAGTAATTCGTTATCCGCTTCAATGCTCAGGTTCCCCATGTCTATGGCAGTACCTTCTCGGCCAAGCCTGACCTGCTGAACGAAGTCTTTGTATCCTAAGAATTTCACGCGTACCTCGTACCGTCCGAAGCGCAATTTGTCAACTGAAAAGTCGCCGTTCTCTTGCACGAGTCCTCCGCCTACCAAGCTGTCATTGCGCATGCTGGTAACGGTTACGGTAGCATAAGGCACTGCTTTCTTGGTCTGTGCGTCTAGCACCTTGCCAAATACTTTGCAGATAGCTGGGCCTCCGCCCTCTGGTCGTCCTCTACCTCCACCTGGACGCTGTGCGTAAGCCGAAAACGATGCCAGAAAAACGACGAGGAACAAGAACAGGGTCTTTGTTTTCATTGGGCCACAAAGGTCTTAAAAAGAAAGCACGGAAGAATCCATGCTTTCTTAATGAAATGTTAAGTTCAAACCCCGCTGCATTACTAGAATCCGTTGGTTTTGCGTTCTTGCGGCCGGGCCTCGTTCACTTTAAGCTCACGACCATGATAAGAGTGGCCATTTAGCTTGTCAATGGCGTTTTTCCCTGCTTCATCGCCCATTTCTACAAACCCGAAGCCTCGACTCCTATTGGTTTCGCGATCCACTACGATCTTCACCGATTCCACGGCACCGTGTTCTTCGAAAAGTTCACGAATCATATCCTCGCTGATCACGTATGGGATGTTGGCTACATATATTTTCATGGCTGATGGCTTCGTTCTACACCGCCTGACGAGACTTTTAGGGGAAAGCGGTACGGTAAACGTACGAAGTTTGATCAGATAAGCCGTCTAGCTTAACTACGGAGTCTAATCCAGGAGGTTGCCACGTAAGGTTTTGGTCACTGCTCCTGCCATGCTCTGAACATTCAGTTTTGCATAGATCTTCCGCAAGTGACTGTCTACCGTATGGTAGCTGATCCCCAACTCCGTTGCGATTAGCTTATAGCTTAATCCGTCTACTAGTTTTCCGAGCACTTGCTTTTCTCGGGTGCTTAATGCCCTGGTTTTAGGAGCTATGGTTACTTGAATTTCCATCTGGTGTTAGAAGTAAGAAAGGTTCTATTTCGTTTGTCTTCTAATCGTGTTGGAAGGGGAAATGTGAACGGCGTGATGCAATTTTTTTGATTTCGCTAGTTGGTCTGAATATATTAGTGTTCTGTTTATCAGTATATTAATTGCAATAAATGGATGTGCGATAGCAATGGGCCTTTTACTCGTTCTTCTGACAGATGCCTGATTAGTGCGTAAATTCCTTTGCTAAATGAGGAAGCTACCTGCAGGGTTGTGTTTACGTGTTTGAAATGATGGGTTTTGCTCAGCTACGCCACGTAGCTGCACTGCCGAGCTTAATCGAGCAGATTGGTACGTAGGGTTTTGGCAACAGCTTCAGCCATGCTACTTACATGGAGCTTGTCGTAGATCTTACGGATATGACTATCTACTGTATGGTAGCTGATATCCAGGTCGTTAGCAATCATTTTGTAACTCAGACCATCTACCAGCTTTTCAAGAACTTGTTTTTCGCGCTTACTTAATACCACTTCCTTTTCAGCAGAGCTATCAACATCTTCGCCGCGGAATTTCGCAAGAACCTTGGCCGCGATCATTGGAGTCATAGGAGCACCGCCAGCATGCGTATCTCGAATAGCGGAAAGTATGATCTCAGGAGAAGAGTTTTTTAAGATATATCCAGATGCGCCCGCACATATGGCGTCAAATACATGATCCTTGTCTTCAAATACAGTCTGCATGAGGATTCGAGTGTTAGGATATTTCCGCTTGATCGTACGCACCCCATCAATCCCATTCATTCCCGGCATTTGTATGTCCATTACGATAACATCCGGTGCACCAGCCTTTACATCACGAAGTACCTGAGAGAGGTCAGGATGGACAGACACGCAAGTCATATCGGGTTCTGAGTCCACGAGAATCCTGATCATTTCGCGAAGATCCTCATGATCGTCGAATGCCATGACCCGTATTATATGATCTGAAGCGTGCTGGGAGGAGTTCATCTTGTGTTTAAGTCTTTATGGTAAATATCCGTATAAGTAATGGGCTCGTCAATCACGAGTATTCGTGAGTTTAAACTGTAGTTGAATGTCAGTTCCCTTATCTAGCGTACTATTGATGGAATGTTGCCCATGCAGATTCTTAGCACGCAGAGCCATGCTAGACATGCCGTGACCAGCACTTTGTACGGAGGTGTCAAAACCTCGGCCATCATCGGAGATGGTTAGATTCAACGTATTTGAAACGAGGCTTATCTCAATGTTGACATGTTCAGCGCTGGCATATTTGCTTACGTTATGTATGGCTTCCTTGTAAAACAATAAGAGGTCTTTGCGAGTTTGCATCGGCATCATCACTTCATTCAGCTTGCTATCTGCCTTGAATTTTACATGGATTCCTTTATCGTCGAGTAGTTCATGTGCGTTTTTACGCATGCGCTCGATCAACGCATCTCCAGCATCGTTCTTAGGGTCAATGGCCCATACGATGTCGCTCATGTTCTTAAGCGATTCGTTCGATGTTTTGCCGATCCGATCGAGAAGCTCCATCACCTTTGGGTCTTTGGATTGACTAAGGCGAGCAACTAACTCGCTTCCTATCCGGATCGAACTAAGGGATGAACCAACCTCATCGTGCAGGTCACTAGCAATGCGGTTACGAACGACTTGTAATTTCAATGCTTGGGCGAGCCGGTATCTGTGCCATCCGTAAACTAGTATCGATAGTAACACGAGGGCGCTTAAGATGAACCACCAGCGGAGGTAAAAAGGAGGAAGGATTTTCAGTGTACCCCAGTCATGTTGTGGTCCGATTCTTCCGTCCGCGAAAAGTGCTCGTAATTTTAAGGAGTGCTTACCAGTAGCCAAGGAGTTGAAGAGGATCGATCCATCTTCACGCGCTTCCAACCAATCACTTGAACTTTGGCCCAGTTGATATTGAATCTGGGGTCTTGCTTCCCCACTTAACCAAGGAACAGTGGTACTCAATTGTACGAAGTTTTCTTGGTGAAGTAACTCGATGGTCTGATCCTTCACACGATCGATCACGTCTTTGTCCGAAACCAAAATGCCGGTGACGCGTGGTGTAGGCAATGCATTGGTGAATTGGAAATCTTCAGGTCGCCAAGTGATCACCGTTGTGCCACTGATCGCCGCCATTCTGCCATCTTTCGATACGGCGATCGGCCCTTGTAATTCAACAGAAAGTTGGCCACTGTTGATCGGAACATGGAAGTATTGCGAAGAGGCGATGTCAAACAATTCAAATCCAAGGGGAGTGGTACACCAGATCCGGTCGCTCTCATCCAAGGCCAACCCCATGACACTGTTGCTCGCACTACGTGGATTTGGATAGCGTGTGACCTGACCATTACGAATGCCGCACAACCCGCCATCAAGGGTGCCCACCCAGATCGTTCCGTCCTTGCCTTCAATGAGATCACGAGCATCGTGTCCCGCTAATGTATGCGGGTCATTGCGGTCATGTGCATAGGCAACTTTGGATTGGAGCGCCCAGTTCGGATTCCGCTCTGCTTGCGTGACACCGTAGCGTAGTGCTTCCCAGTAAGTCCCGTCACTGGCTTTGAACAGACGATTCACAAGACCTCCCACCCCTGCGCTCATAGTGTCTTCAGGAGCAACTGATAAACCTGATTTGTACGTGTTGTTGGAAAGATCAACTGCTGATGTTGCATATCCTAAGGCGCTGATCAGGAATCGATCTGGCTCATCGCAGGGCAAGATGCCTCTGACCTGATAGAATATTTCAAGGGAGCCTCGAAACATATTTTCTTCACCTTTCATGAAGGCAACATGTGTTAACGGTAATTCGGTCAATTGGTTGGTGCCTGCGTCGTAGAGCCCGAACCCTTCTTCTGCACCTAGTACCATGCTGCCGTCCTCCAATTCGGTCAGTTGAGTTACCTGAAGGGGGGTGCCTTCCCATGACACAACAGTGGTAGTGGCACGTTGTTGCTTCTGATCGTATCTGACTATGCCTGCGGAAGAATGGATCTCCACCAAGTCATCTCGGAAAAGCATATTGTACACTTTGAGCCCTTCATTCACTGGATCAGCTGTTCGCAGGTCCATCGAATCGAATTGCCATAGTTCAGGATCATGTAAGTGAAGACCGCGGTTGGTTCCGACCCAAAGCTTCCCGCTCTTATCCTTGAACATACAGTTAATGTGCTTCTTACTCAGAGAGGCAAGGTTTTCAATGACCGTGGCACTATTGATGTCTACTAGATAGGCTCCATTTAGCTCTGTTCCTACGAGTACTTGCTCATCGTTCCAGGGTAATGTGCAGGTAATGTTCGAACCGAGATCTATAGTTCTACGCTGCTCTGGGTCTTCGATGTTGACAATGAACAAGCGAGGATGCCAGCCTCCGATGAACATCTGTCCATTTTGATAAGAACTGTTGGCAGGAACGAACCAGTCGGCCTGACTGAGGCGTAAGAGCGAATCCAAGATTATTCCGGAATCATGTAAGAGCCCAGCACGTGGCGGATGCAGGCAACTGATATACCATTTATCTGGCGGGATGCGAGTTACACCCAGGCACCAAACAGTTGTGTCTATGGCGGTTCGAATAGCGTGGTCAGGGTGTATAGGACTTTCAAGGTCCCAATAGGTAAAACTTCTATCCTTCTTGTTCATAAACGCGATGGACTGAGCTTCTATTCCTATCAGTACATGGTCTTGACTAAAGTCTTTTACGAGAACGGCGTGGTCGCTGACAATACTATTAGGATCATTAGCATTGTGAGTGAATTGCTCAAAACGCAGCGTGGATGGATCCAGTCGAGTGATGCCGCTGGCATCGTGTGAGACCCAGAGAATGCCATCACGATCGAGCTCGAGGTCAACGATGTGCGTGCCAGAAAGTTGCTCGTCATTTGCACCATAAAATCGGCTCGAAAACCCATCGAAATGTACAAGTCCCCTTTCCGTACCTATCCAAAGGCTGCCGTCGGCTGCCTGCACGATATCAGTCACCGCACGACCATTCACTTCAGGGTGCAAGGGAACGGGCTGCATAGGCAGGTGTTGGCCTAAGGCAGTAATGGAGAATAGAAGTGTGGCTAATAGAAGTAAGGATCTCATACTGATTCTTAATGAAACAAGTTACTTCATGGGCGGTATTCAGGGTGTTAAGTCGGCGTGGAATTTGGAGTAAGCACTAACACACGAACCCCAAGGAAAGCCCTCGGGGTTCGCGTATTGAAGTGAGTGTATTTCAACTTTACTGCACGATCAACAACTTGTTCATTGTTGTATCGTTGATCATTACCGTTACC
>CAZPEQ010000109.1:0-7784 GCA_964585605.1 uncultured Weeksellaceae bacterium
TCGACAAAAGCCCCATGTTCAATGGAAGGATTCAAGGCGTTGGCCCGCGGTATTGTCCTAGTATTGAAGACAAAATCGAGCGTTTCGCCGACAAGGATCGTCACCAGATATTCATTGAGCCGGAGGGGTGGAACACAGTCGAAACCTACATCAATGGTTTTAGCACCAGCCTTCCTGAGGACATTCAGAAACGTGCATTGAGGTCTGTTCCTGGCATGGCCAACGCGAAACTCTTTCGCCCAGGATATGCTGTCGAGTATGATTACTTCCCACCAACCCAGCTTACGCACACTCTCGAAACCAAGACCATATCGGGCTTATTCTTCGCAGGTCAGATCAATGGCACTACTGGTTACGAAGAAGCCGCATGCCAAGGCTTGATGGCCGGAATCAATGCACACCTTAAGAACAAAGACAAGGCACCGTTCCTGCTGGAGCGAAACACTGCGTACATCGGGGTGCTTATTGACGACCTTATCACAAAGGGTACTGAGGAGCCTTATCGTATGTTCACCAGTCGCGCAGAATTCCGCATTTTGCTCCGCCAAGACAATGCCGATCTCCGGCTAACCGAACTTGGACACAAACTAGGGCTGGCGTCCAACGAAAGGCTTGCTCGCGTACATGCCAAACAACGACAAACAACGACACTTAGTAAGCTGATTCGCAATGAAGGAATAGCACCATCAAGTGCTGATCCTGTCATTGTTCCACGTGGAACATCGCCACTAAAACAACAGGTCAAAGCTTACGAATTGCTACTGCGGCCTCAACTAGACTTTGCTGCTATCGAGCAAATGTCTCCGAAAATCAAAACCGAGGCTAGCGCCTATGGAGATTTACGCAGCGAAGTTGTGGAGCAGGTCGAAATCAACGCGAAGTACGACGGGTACATCACCAAACAACTCGAACAGGCAGAGCGCCTAATCCGAATGGAAGACTATCCCATTGGCGACCTTGATTTTTCCAAGCTGGGCGCGCTAAGCAATGAAGCCCGTGAGAAACTCGCAACCCTACAGCCCCGTACGATAGGACAAGCCACCCGAATAAGCGGCATTTCGCCTGCGGACATCTCTGTTCTGCTAGTATATCTTGGCCGGTAACGCACGTGTTCCACGTGGAACAATCCATGGAAAAACTATCCGATTGCCCAATATGCCGCAGTTCTTCTGCAACGCATCACCTTGTGGTGCCAGACCACTCTGTCACCCAAGAAGAGTTCACTATTGTCCAATGCTCCAACTGCTCGTTCAAGTACACCAACCCACGACCCGCCATTTCCGATATTGGTCAGTACTACGATTCTGACCAGTACATCAGCCACACCAACTCTTCAGCAGGCCTGCGTAATTCCATTTATCAGCTTGCTCGCAAGCGCGCTATCTCCTCCAAACAGAAGCTAATTCATAAGTGGAACACAGGCGGGCAGCTCTTAGATTATGGTTCCGGGACAGGAGAATTCCTCCACTACATGTCCTCACGTGGATTCAAAACACAAGGAATTGAGCCAGACCTGGAGGCCCGCGAGCAGGCCATTCGGAATTATGGTCAGGTCATTGTTCCCACTATTGATAACATAACTCCATCAGAACAATTCCACGTCATTTCACTTTGGCATGTCCTTGAACATGTACACGACCTGCGTGCCTCCCTCAAATGGTTCTACGCTGCATTACACGAACAAGGCACCTTGTTTGTGGCAGTGCCCAATCCTGGTTCCTGGGATGCAAAGCATTACGCTGCACACTGGGCAGCATACGACGTTCCTCGACATCTCTATCATTTCACCAATACAGATATTCAAACCCTTTTCGGCGAGCACGGCTTCAAACTTGAACGAAGCCAAAACATGTGGCTCGACGCATTTTACATTTCCATGCTCAGTGGACAATATCAGGGCAAAGGCGCTATCTCCTCTTTTATCGGAGGGTGCATTAATGGCCTTCGGTCCAACCTTCATGCACTTTTCTCCTCCAAGCCGACCAGTAGCACCCTTTATATCTTGAAAAAACAGACGATTTAGCTATTCTAAGGGCTTCTAAGCTCATCTGCTCTGATTCTGGCCCAGCGGGTCTAAAACTCCAAGAAGTCGCCTTGTAGCCTCTCTGATGCGCCTTTTTATTCCCCTGACAATCAGCCACTTGGCCAATTCGGTGCTTTTAGACCTTAAGTAGGCTAGTTTTGCGCGGAATATTTACCAATACCGTACACCCTCAACAATGGATTTTATCAATCGACTCGGCCTTACGCCCACCATGTCTGGTGTCTACTCCGGTAACGAGACACTTACTGGCTCAGGAGATACACTTACCTCCAATTCTCCCACCAACGGCGAATCAATAGGAACCGTTAGCGGTGCAGATCGCACCGAGTACGACCAAGTCATAACCCGTGCCCAACAAGCTTTTCTGGAATGGCGCAAGTGGCCAGCCCCAAAGCGCGGAGAAGTCGTCCGCCAAATCGGAGAGGCTCTTCGCGAATCAAAAGACGACCTAGGCAAATTAGTCAGTTACGAAATGGGCAAGAGTTTGCAAGAGGGCCTTGGTGAAGTTCAGGAGATGATCGACATCTGCGACTTCGCCGTTGGTTTATCCAGGCAATTGCACGGCCTTACCATGCACAGCGAAAGGCCGGAGCACCGCATGTACGAGCAGTACCATCCCATTGGTATCGTTGGCATTATCAGCGCCTTCAATTTTCCTGTTGCCGTGTGGAGCTGGAACGCCGCACTAGCCTGGATCTGTGGTGACGTTTGTGTTTGGAAGCCGAGTGAAAAAACACCTCTCTGTTCCATTGCTTGCCAACAAATAACTGAAAAAGTATTTGCCAAAAATGGCGTTCCACAAGGTGTTTCCAGCGTAGTTAATGGCGGACGCGATATTGGAGAATTAATGTCCAACGATACCCGCATTCCGTTAGTAAGTGCCACCGGAAGCACCCGCATGGGCAAGGCCGTTGGTGCCGCTGTTGGTGCCCGGCTCGGCAAATCCCTGCTAGAGCTTGGCGGTAATAATGCCATCATCGTTACTGACAACGCAGACCTTGACATGACCCTGATCGGAAGTGTTTTCGGTGCTGTGGGAACCTGTGGGCAACGCTGTACAAGTACCCGAAGGTTGATCATTCACGATAGCGTATATGATTCTTTCCGCGACAAGCTAGTAGCTGCCTACGGTCAGTTGAAGATCGGTGACCCCCTGAATGAGGCTAACCACGTTGGGCCGCTTATTGACACCGATGCCGTAAACACTTATTTGTCCGCTGTTGAAGATGTAGAAAAGCACGGCGGCAAGCTCCTTATCAAGGGCGCAAAACTGAGCGGGCCGGGCTACGAAAGTGGCTGCTACGTTTCTCCCTCTGTTGCTGAGGTGAGTCCTGAAATACCCGTTGCGCAAGAGGAAACATTCGCCCCCTTACTTTATTTAATGAAATACGCTGGCCCTGTATCGAACGCTATCGCTATCCAGAACAATGTGAAGCAGGGGTTATCGTCCGCCATCATGACCAACAATGTCAAGGAGGCCGAAGCCTTCCTCTCTGCTGCTGGCAGCGACTGTGGCATAGCCAACGTTAATATTGGCACCAGTGGTGCCGAGATCGGTGGCGCTTTTGGTGGTGAAAAGGAGACCGGTGGCGGTAGAGAATCTGGATCTGATGCTTGGAAAGTTTACATGCGTCGGCAAACCAATACCATCAACTATGGCTCAAACCTTCCGTTGGCCCAAGGAATCAAATTTGACCTGTAATTAAGCCATGCATTTAGCGGGAATTACCTTCCGGTGGGCTCTATATTGCCGCCGTAATGCGACTTATCACACTTTACCTAGCCGTATGGGCACTTGTTTCCTGCGATAGAACGGGCACTATATCAACGTCAACCGAACCTATCCTTCCTGTAACAGGAGCATGGCACTTGAGCTTGGACATTGGTGAAGAGCAACTTCCAATGGATTTGGAGCTCTTGCACAACGGTGCCACCTGGAGTGCTGTCATATTGAATGCGGATGAGCGCATCGAGGTTCAGGATCTACAGGTTACCGCAGACTCGTTAATCATGCGCATGCCCCTCTTTGATTCAGACTTCAAAGCAGAATTCAAGAGTCCAACCCAAATGACAGGCATTTGGACCAATTACCTGAAAAGTCCTGACTATAAGATCCCATTTATAGCCACGTCTGGAGAAACTCCTCGGTTTCCGCATGACAAAGCAACCGCGCAATTAACCGGCAACTGGGAGGTTCGTTTTAGCCCCGATACAGATGACGAATACCCTGCTATTGGTTCTTTCACACAGGTCGACGACCATTTATCGGGCACATTTATCACAGAAACAGGTGATTACCGATTTTTAGAGGGTGTTGTCGACGGGGATAGCCTGAAGCTTTCTTGCTTCGATGGATCCCACGCTTTTCTTTTCAAGGCACAGGTTAACGGCAACACAATGTCAGGACAGTTTTGGTCTGGCACGCACTGGAATGAACCCTGGGTCGCTGCCCGCAACGAAGAGATCGCACTTACCCATCCGGACTCGCTCACCTACTTGAAGGAGGGGTATGAAATGATTAATTTCTCCTTCACCGATATCGACGGCCATGAGGTTTCCCCGATGAACCCAGAGTATAAAAACAAAGTCGTTCTGGTTCAGGTTATGGGCTCTTGGTGCCCTAATTGTGTGGATGAAACGCGGCTGCTCAATGAGGCCTACCACGCGTACAACACAGACGGGCTCGAGGTCGTTGCCCTTGCTTTTGAAAAGGAAAAAGAACCTGCTAAGGCTAAGCACTCACTTGTTCGCTTCAAGAATGCCTTGGACATAGAGTACCCCATTGCTCATGCGGGCTACGCCGCCAAGGATAGTGCGGCTGCAGCATTGCCATTCCTTAACCACGTCATGAGCTATCCAACATGTATCGTTATTGACAAGAAAGGCATCGTAAGAAAGATACGAACCGGGTTCTACGGCCCAGGCACTGGCGATCACTATACACTGTATAAGCAGGAGTTCATGGAGTTCGTCGAAGCCCTCTTGGAAGAAGAGGTTTGATTACTCGACCTCCCCGTCAACTACTATTCGTTGCTCTCTATTGGCTAACTCCCAAGCCGTGTGAAACACGAGTCTTGTGCGCTTCTCTAGCAGGTCGAACTCAATACGTTCAACATCGTCCCCTGGTTGGTGGTAATCATCATGTACGCCACTGAAGTAGAAGGCCACCGGAATTCCCTTCCGTGCAAAATTGTAGTGATCTGAACGGTAATAAAACCGATTTGGATCATCGGGCGCGTTAAACGTATAGTCAAGTTCTAGCCCCACATAGCGCTCGTTCATGTCCTCGTTGATCGCGTGAAGTTCCGTACTAAGTCGATCACTTCCAATGACATACACATACGGTGTACCGTCCCCATGTTCCTTATCGTGCCGACCGATCATATCAATATTCAAGTCAGCTACCGTGTTCTCCAGCGGAAAAATGGGGTTCTCGCTGTAAAATTCCGACCCGAGTAGGCCTTTCTCTTCCCCGCTTACGGTCATGAATAGCATAGATCTCTTAGGGCCATGTCCATTTGCCTTTGCTTGGGCAAAAGCCTGCGCCAGCTCAAGCAAAGCCACGGTTCCAGAACCGTCATCATCCGCGCCATTGTGCACTTCGCCGCCTATTACTCCAACATGGTCATAGTGTGCCGTAACAACCACGACCTCATCCTTCTTATCACTTCCTTCCACATAACCCAACACGTTCTCGCTGAAGATCGTGCTGTCTTTTGAACTAAGCAAAAACCCTGTTTCCCCCCTCAAAGAGCGGCTCCTTGGGCCTTTCCGGTTCAATTTCTTCTTCTCACGCGCCAGATTTGTTCCCCCTTTTCTCAAAAGAACGTCAGCCAACTCCTCCGAGATCATGATGGTCTGCACTTGTTTTTCTTTCTCCTCCTTTTCTTCTGAGACCAATCTCATTCTTGAACTTCTCAAGAAGTTGCCGAATTGCCCGCGCATATTGCCGATTCGGTCCGTCACCAGAAGCATTACCTCTGCTCCTTTGGCCGCTGCAGCTCTACTTTTAATATTCATCAACTGCATCCCTGATGTTGGCGCGCCAGCTTCCAGTTTCGACGCGCCCGATCGGGTCGTTGGCACCCCATCAAGCACCATCATTAAGCAACCATTACAACTCACTTCCTTCAGGTCATTGTGTTGCGGTGAGCTAAGTCCGTAACCAGCAAAAACCAAACTATTGTATACTTTCTCACTGTCTAGAACCTTGTTGAAATACAGTAGGTCATCTAAAAACTCGTAATTCTGTTCGTTCACAACTATGGTTATTCCCCCTGGTCTATTCAATGTCAGTTCAAACGTTTGCTCATAACCGTTTGGTAGCATGGTCGGCTGTTCCACAGGAATACGCGGCAAACCCAAACCTTGAAAATGCTTTACGATATATGCTGCCGCCTTCTTTTGTCCTTCAAAACCCGTTTCTCTTCCTTCGAATTCATCCGACGCAAGCACAGTAAGGTGTGTCCGAAGCTCCTCTTGGGTGATTGTTTCAGCGTATTTAAGTGCCACACTATCTACCCCCCCTTGCGCTAGTAAGGCACTGCCAATAAGCACACCACCAGTTATCCCGAATATCTTCATTTGCTTACCGAACGCTGACTCTGCTCTATTTTCTGAACTCTCTTTTGATGCCTTCCCCCTTCAAATTCTGCGCCAATAAAGGCATCAACAATGTCAATTGCGGTTTCCATCGTAACAAATCGAGCCGGAATGGCTACAACATTAGCATCATTATGCTGCCTGGCAAGTGCGGCTATTTCTGGCACCCACGCTAACGCACTTCGTATACCAGTATGCTTATTTGCTGCCATATTCACACCATTTCCACTGCCACAGACTAGAACACCTAATTGCGCTCCACCAGCTGTTATTAGAGAAACTGCCCTATGCGCATGATCAGGATAGTCCGTGCGTTTGGCAGAGAACGTACCCACATCCTCTACACTAAGTCTACGCTGTGCTAAATGCTCCTTGAGCTTCTCCTTTACTTCAAATCCCGCGTGATCAGCTGCTATTACTAGCTTCTTAGCATCGTATTCTTGCATGTTCACAAAGATACTCTCACGCATCCCATCATTTTCAACATTCTAGTAAATCAATCGGTTAGATCAGCGGTTGATAGGTGTTCATATTTGCCAATAGAATTTACTTGCTATTCACAATATCCAATCGGGTACGGAAATCAAATGAACATTGCAACCTAAACCACTAACCAGTTACACCCAAGCCTTTCAACCAAGTCTAGACCCTCTTGATACTAACAACTTGACCTAGGTTAATACGTAATCCATCTCTTCATCTCCTCCATACAATACGCGTAGAAATCCCAGAATCATTGAGATAAACAAGTATCTCCATAAAAAAGAATCTCGTGAATATCACGTTCATTAATTTTGGAATAAATTACTTCACCCCTAAAACGAAGCGAATTGTCAACCGATCTAACAGGCATACTATTACTACTAAAAGGTTCTATGAATAAATCTTTAATGATTAATAGATCGTTCATATCTGCGTGCCTCGTTATTTTATTTGCGTCTACTGCTTACACGCAAGACGGGCCTGTTCAGTTTTTTCACCAGAATGGTAAAGTAAGTAGTGAAGGAAGTTTAGTTAGCGGCAAACCAGAAGGGTTTTGGCGTTCTTACAACGAAGAAGGAATATTGATTTCTGAAGGAAATCGGAAGAACTTTGAGTTGGATAGTGTCTGGTTGTTCTACAATAGCGAAGGAACGAT
>CAZPEQ010000110.1:0-7781 GCA_964585605.1 uncultured Weeksellaceae bacterium
GCGTTACGCCAGTATCAATGACCTGGCTATTGATGTGAAAGACCGAAGGCTTTAGAACCTGTTTGGAATACCTTGCATTCCCATACGTAGGAAAAGCCTGTACGGTACTTCTGTTGCCCCGATATACCGAAGCCTATCTTGCCACCGCTAACAAGTACCTTGTTTCGTAGCTAGCATAGGTCATGCAAACGCCTCGACATATACTCCCGGTCATTGTGATCGCTCAGTTCTGCTGCACGTCCTTGTGGTTTGCCAGTAATGCGGTCATGGGCGACCTGATCGCAAATTTCGGTTTAGCGGAGGACGCACTTGGCGATCTGACCGCTGCCGTACAATTCGGTTTCATTTCTGGAACACTTCTTTTCGCGTTGCTGACCATTGCCGATCGATTCTCTCCTTCTCGTGTGTTCTTTTTCAGCGCATTGGTAGGGGCTGCGTTCAATCTGGGCATGTTGCTACCCGGTAATACCCTGTTCACGCTACTCGCATTGCGGTTTCTCTGTGGTTTCTTCCTAGCTGGCATCTACCCTATCGGCATGAAAATAGCCGCGGATCACTATGACAAGGGTTTGGGACGATCACTCGGTTTTTTAGTTGGTGCACTCGTACTAGGAACGGCTTTCCCTCATTTGCTGAAGAGCTTTGGTGCTGTATTACCTTGGAGGACAGTCGTGGGGATCACCTCTGGCCTGGCAGGACTGGGTGGCCTTTGTATGCTACTGTTCGTTTCCAATGGGCCATACAGGAAGCCCAGTCAAAAATTGGACCTTTCAGCCATATTCGTCATTTTCAAGAACCGCGGTTTACGCACCGCGGCATTCGGCTACTTCGGCCATATGTGGGAGTTGTATGCCTTTTGGGCATTTGTACCTGTTATCTTGAGCGTGTATAACGAGCTGCATCCGCAAGCAGCCTTCAACGTTCCCCTGCTGTCCTTCTGCATCATTGGTATCGGCAGTGTAGCATGCGTGCTGGGCGCATACCAAGCTGCCAAGTCGGGCACTAAACGCATTGCTTCATTAGCCCTATTTATTTCAGGTATTTGCTGTTTAGCCTCGCCACTGTTTTTTCAGCTCAGTTCCAGCGTTCTATTTATCGGCTTACTGCTGCTCTGGGGGATGGTAGTGATCGCAGACTCTCCACTATTCTCAACGCTCGTAGCTCAGAACGCCACGCCTGAATTGAAGGGAACAGCACTCACTATCGTGAACTGTATTGGGTTTTCGTTGACCATTATCAGTATTCAACTACTGAGCATGCTAAGCGCCCAAATGGACCCAACTTATCTGTATCTGTTACTTGCTCTCGGACCTCTACTAGGTCTGCTTAGTTTGCGGGCAGCACCAGCAGGGTCGGAATCATAATTCCAGCGTGTTATACTTGTGTTAAAACCGCTATCGTTGCCTGAGATTGCATTACTTCGTACTCTCAATAGCCCATGATATACGTAGATTCCAATGAAAAACTAGGAGGCCTCCTGCGCTTGATCAGCCAAGAAGAGGAGATTTGTTGGAACTCAGATGAGTGCAAGGACCTGATTCACATTATTTGGAATAGTTCAGCCGAAAATGTGCAACTGTTTGTGGATGGAGTTCAACTGGACCTTGCTCCGCAACAGATCGTTACGACCACCTATTACCATCAGGTACAGGTGCTATCCGGTACTAACCAGCTCGTCATATTCTCTTTCAACAAGCCCTACTATTGTATTTATGATCATGATGCTGAGATTTCTTGCAACGGCATCATTTTTTTTGGTGCTCAGGAGTTAGCGATCATTCAGCTCGATGAAGTGGAACAGCAAAAAATGGAAAGGCTGCTACAGGTTTTCATCGATGAGTTCGAATCGAAAGACAACGCGCTACAGGGAGAGATGTTGTTGATGCTCCTCAAACGCTTGATTATCATTTGTACACGGCTGGTGAAACAACAAACTGGGTTGAGTCGTGCTGCGGTGCAGGAAAATGACCTGCTCCGACAATTTCATTTTCTAGTGGACATGCATTTCCGCGAAAAGAAAAGTGTACAGGACTACGCTGAGCTCCTTCACCGTTCCCCCAAGACCTTAAGCAACGTTATATCAAAGCTTGGAGGCAAATCGCCTTTGGTCATTATTCAAAGCAGGATCATACTTGAAGCTAGAAGGCTCTTGACCTATACGGACAAGCATGTAAATGAAATAGCCTTTGAATTGGGCTATGAGGAACCCGGCGGATTCTTCAAAATCTTCAAGAAGCATATGAATCTGAGTCCCGCAAAGTTCCGTGAATCGCAGGAAAGCGGACTCTCGGGAATTTTGGATAGCTAGTCGGGAAATACGGCCTATCAGCAAGGGCATAGGCATTCGCAACTTTGTATCGTCAATGAATCAGTTGACGGCTAAACAAAAAGAAAAAGATGCGAGAATACACCGTACCGACCCGTGAAGAAGTAAGCGAAGACAACCAAGCGATTTTTGACAATTTGAACAAAGGTTTGGGGTTTGTACCGAACCTATACGCATACTACGCGAAGAACGAAACCGCACTGGGCGATTATCTAGCACTTCAAAATAGAAAGAGCACGCTACGTGCCAATGAACGAGAGGTGATCAACCTAGTAACAAGCCAGATCAATGGCTGCCAGTACTGTCAAAGCGCGCATACTGCGTTGGGCAAAATGAACGGCTTTACAGAAGAGCAGATCATCGAATTACGTCAAGGACGTGCTAGTTGGGATACTAAGTTCGACGCTCTTGTCAAATTCACCGCAAGTGTTGTAGAGAACCGAGGCAACGCAACGGAAGAAACAAAGGAAGCTTTCTTCACTGCTGGTTATACGGAGGCCAATATGATCGATGTGGTTATAACTGTTGGCGACAAAGTCATTAGCAACTACATCCATAACCTAACTGGGTTTGAAATTGATTTCCCATTAGCACCAGCATTGGAAACCGCTGCGGTTTAAATCCGAACGCGGAGAAAAACGAGAACACACAAACAAATAAAGACAAATGAAGATTGTAAGAAATGGCTTAGGAAGCCTACTGTTAGCCGCTTGTTTACTTGGGGGATCAACCGTGTCGGCACAGAGTATGGACAAGGATGTAACAACCATTGAGATGACGCAGTTACCAGGAGAATTCACCACGCAAGAGCTGAACCTGGCTCCAGGTAAGTATCAGTTCCGAGTGGTTAACAAAAGCGTCGAAAAGGAAGTGGGATTCGTAATCCAAAAGGAGAGTGAGAAAACCATGTCACCGATGAAATCGGCGGTTGAAAATTCATTCACTACCTCAACAGTCAAGAAAGGTGATGTAGCCTATACAGGTGTCGTCACCTTAACGGAAGGCGAGTACGTTTATTCATGTCCGTTGAATCCCACACCAAAGTATGCATTGATAGTGAAGTAGAATATTGTCATGTGGGAGTGGTTTCCCAGTTAGGTTCAAGAGGCGTCGACATGCAAGGAGTTGACGCCTCTTTTGTTTTACATACCTGATTACAAGTCGAAAAGGAAGTCTCCCATGAGGTCACCCATTCTTACTCCTTCGCTTTTGCATATACAATGAGACAGCCACGGTAATAGTGGCGCTTACTACAATCGCAACAATGGTTCCTATAGTCATCTTCTTGTTCCGTTAATGATTTACAAGGTAGAAAATAGCCACGTATTGAATACGGCACACTCCCCACACCACTCGAACGGAACTGCCATTAAGCACTACGCACCAAGTCCAATAACAGTATCTTGCGCGGGTACTACTTATGTCTGGCACACTTCAACATGCAAGAAGAGAACACATTAAAAATTGGCATGGCGCAAATTGCGCCTGTTTGGCTGAACAAGACTAAAACACTTGAAAAAATCCAATCCGTGATCAGCGATGCTGCCGCCGAGCAATGCGAGCTATTGGTATTTGGAGAAGGCCTGTTACCTGGTTACCCGTTCTGGGTCGGACTGACCAATGCCACTTTGTTCGACGCTCCCATCCAAAAGGAACTACATGCGCATTATGTCCGCAATTCTATTCAAATAGAAGCTGGCGAGCTGGATGAGATCTGCGCACTGGCCAAGGAGCACCAAATGGCCATGTACCTGGGTATTATCGAACGGGCTCAGGACCGCGGCGGACATAGCGTGTATTGCTCTTTAGTTTATGTGAATGCAAACGGTCAGGTCAGGTCCGTGCACCGCAAATTACAGCCTACATATGATGAACGCCTAACCTGGGCACCGGGCGATGGTAACGGCCTGCAGGTACACCCCTTAAAACAATTCACCGTAGGTGGGTTGAATTGCTGGGAGAATTGGATGCCCTTGCCCCGAACTGCGCTTTACGGGTTAGGCGAGAACCTGCATGTTGCTGTTTGGCCTGGTTCAGATCATAACACAAGGGACATTACCCGTTTCATTGCACGCGAATCTCGCTCATTTGTCGTTTCCGTATCCAGTTTGATGCGGATTGAAGATTTTCCAGCTGACACGCCGCACTTAGCTGAGATCTTGAAAACGGCTCCTCCCATTTTGGCGAATGGAGGCTCGTGCATAGCGGGGCCTGATGGTGAATGGTTGATACCACCGGTCATTGATAAAGAAGAACTGATCATGCATACCATTGACTTCAACCGGGTTTACGAAGAACGGCAGAACTTTGACCCTGTAGGGCACTATTCCCGACCTGATGTAACCCAATTAAGTGTGAATAGAGATCGTCAGTCAACTGTCTATTTCCTTGGGGAAGGAGAATCGAACTAGACACATGCTGAATTATGAAAGAAGTATTAGATGAGCAATTAGCGCCAAATGCGCTGGAGAATGGCAAACTTTTTACCGATCGCTACCTATGGGCAGGTGTTTTCCTAGGTGGCCCCCTAGCAGCTGGCTATTTTTTCGCGAAGAATTTCCGAGTCCTTGGAGAATCAGAAAAAGTGGCTCCTACTTGGTCTATCTCTATCATTTCAACCATCTGCATTTTCGGTGGCCTTTCTCTCATACCAGATAATGTACGGATTCCAAATTTCGTAATACCCGCTGCGTATACAAGTGTTGCTTACTTCTTGTTTAAGCATTATCAAGCAGAAAAAGTTGAACGGTTATTGAATTCTGGGGCCAAGGAGCATGGCATTTGGCGAGTTTTGGGTGTCGTGTTGATCAATATTGCAGTTCTTGTAACCGTAGGAATGATCATCTTCGCGCTCGTCGATATCTTCACCACGATTGAAGAATAGCAACAACTCTTCCTCATAGTGCTTCAGCGTAACGCGGCTATTCAGACTTACAGCTGCTCGTACCGTTGTTTATCTTACGCCTCCATCAACTATTCTTATGAAAATCCCTTTCAAGCAGAAGCAGCAATACCGTTTCGAACAATACCTGAACAAAGGGGGCGCATCTATATTCATTAGTCTTTTTGTCGTCTTCATCGTCCTGTTCCTGTTAATGATCCTGTTCCGTTGGATCGCCATCATGATCTGGCCAGAACTGCACTACACCGACAGTTTTGCGTATGACATCTGGCTAACCTGGCTGCAGATGACCGATCCCGGAAATATGAACCAGGATAATCATTCGCCGCGTTGGTTGAAAATCACCACCATCCTCTCAGGCGTGATCGGCGTGATCATCCTTTCCATGTTGATCGCCTTTATCACCACCGCACTGGAAAAGCTCTTCTACAATTTCAGGAAGGGACGCGGCCCTGTTTTAGAAGAAGACCACACCTTGATTCTAGGCTGGAACGAACGGGTCGTGGACATTGTGCGTGAGTTGATCTTAGCGAATGAAAGTGAAAAATATGCGGCTGTCGTCATCCTCTCAACAGAGGAGAAAGAAGAAATGGACGATATGATCGCCAAGCGGATACCCAATAGTCAGACCACCCGGATCATAACGACCACAGGAGATTATGCGAATATCAATGAACTGAAACGAGTAAGCGTTGCCCATGCCCGATCCATTATTCTCTTGGCCAACTGTTCTGAAAGTGCAACGGAAGAACTCAAAGAGCAATCGGATGTGCAGTCCGTTAAAGCGATCATGGCCATCATTGCTTCACAGGGAGGAGAGAATCAACTGCCGATCATCGCGGAGGTATTTAATGAAGACAAGCGAAAACTGATCGGCTACTTCGAAGATGACAACCTGATCACCTTGAACTCATGGGAGATCATGGGCAAGTTGTTCGTGCAAACTTCTTTGACCAGTGGACTGGAAATGGTCTACAACGAAATATTGTCATTCGATGGTTGCGAGATCTATTTCCATGAGGAAGATTGTAGCAATATCGCCTTTGGTCAACTCCCCTTCCACTTCAAAGACGGCATTCCTCTAGGCATTTACAACGAGCAGGATGGCGTGGTACTAAGACCTGGAAAAGACTACGCGCTTAAGCCAGATGATCAGATCATCATTCTTGCTGAGGACGATTCCACGATCAACTTTGAAGCGGAATCGATCTATTCACCGAAGGACATAGCCCTTCGCGATAGTCACTTGGAACAACAAAAGAAGTCCATACTGATCCTGGGTTGGCACAGCATTGCAGATGTGTTCATAAGCGAATCAGCAGACTACTTAAAGGACGGCTCTAAATTCGACATCCTATTCAACGAGCCCAGCGAAGAACTCACTGCGCACATTGAATCGCTTCATGAAGCCTTCCCAAAATTTGAGATCCAACTCAAGCGGTCTAACCCGTTGATCATGAACGAGCTCGTTGCTTGTGAACCGTTCAACTATGATAACATCATCATCCTGTCTCAGGATTCAACGGAGCAACATGCGGATAAGATCGACTCTGACACCTTGATCATTCTATTGCTCTTGCGCAAGATCAAATTAACCCTGGGGGAAGTGCACACGAAGATCATCACACAAGTGTTGAACTCAGAGAATCAAGATATCATCACACAAACTGATGTGGATGATTTCATTATCAGTAACAAGCTGATCACGATGATCTTGGCCCAACTGAGTGAACAACCGTTGATCCTCCAGTTCTACGAGGACATCTTTTCGGAAGATGGCAGCGAGATCTACGTAAAACGTGCCGAACTTTATTGCGAGCAATTTCCCGTAACCGTGGCATTCGGAGACCTGATCAAGCTAGCGGATAAGCGGGATGAGATATGTTTAGGAATACGCAAGGGCAGCGAGAGTAAAAATGCAGGAGCCAATTTCGGGGTTACGTTGAACTTGGCAAAAGATGACACGTTCGTACTGGAAAAAGACGATTTTCTGGTCGTCTTGTCAGAAGATGAATTGTAAATGACTGGATTTAGTTTAGGATCCTACTAGTAGAAAGTTAAATGGACGTCCTGGATTCCCAACTACTGCCTCCCAAACCAGTGAAATTCTCAAAGCAGCAATTTCTATTCTGGTCAGCAATCGGCAGCTACGGAGTGGTGGCATACTATATGCACCTGCCATTTGGTTTGCATGCGCTCCTTATCGGCACAGGAGGTTTATTTGCATACTGCGCTAACTGTCTTTTCTTTAAGCAAGGCAGAACGTGGATCACCATCCTATGCGCATTAGCCGGTATCGGATGGACCTCGCGCATCGTATATAGCGTCGTTGCCCAATACGGCGACCCTTTTGATAACAGCGACCTACAATTATACCTAGTAGCTGTTGTAATCGTATCCATTGCTTTTCAGGCATCCCGGATATGGAACCAACGAAAGCGTGGCACAACTGATCCCTTTCAATGAACTTAGCCTAACTCCTTAAGATGATTATTTACGGTTTACGCGCCTCCAAGATCGGCCAAGCGCCTATGATGGATACCACCTGCCCTG
>CAZPEQ010000111.1:0-7740 GCA_964585605.1 uncultured Weeksellaceae bacterium
TCATGAGCGAACCCGCGATTGTTTGTGAACTGGCAAAAGCTACTTTGAAAAGTGGACCCGATTGGGATGTTTTGCAGAACAATTACGACTTGATCCGAAATGAGATCGAGGCATGCATTCCCGGTTTTGAACACTACAATGAACGGGTAAGAAAACCGAATGGCTTCTACCTTCCTAACGGCCCGCGCGAGGGTAGTTTTACCACGCCTTCTGGGAAAGCACAATTTATCGTTGACCCGATTCGGTCATGGGATATTGCTGCTGGAGAATACCTGATGATGACCGTTCGCACCCATGATCAGTTCAACACCACCATCTATGGTTTGGATGATCGCTACCGGGGTATCTTGAATGAACGCCGGGTGGTATTGATGAATAAGGCCGACATGCAAAAAGCAGGTCTAAAGGTGAACGACCGGGTGGATCTGATCAATAAACGCAACGGAACAAGACGAGAGGCTCCCGATTTCATTGTTGTTCCTTACGACATCGCGCAAGGCTGCGTAGCCACTTATTTTCCCGAGGCGAATGTACTGGTACCGCTTGACCAAAAAGCGCGAAAGAGCTTAACCCCGGCAAGTAAAAGTGTAGTAGTAACGTTGGTCCGGCGTTAACCATACACCATATTAACTCGATGAACGCTGCTCCTATGAACGACACGAATCTGCATGGCAGCTGAAGGCAAGAAGATATACTTCGAGCACTTAGATGTGATTCGATTCTTCGCGGCGATGATGATCGTGGCTTTGCACAGTTATGAAGCGTGGTGTGGCTGGTACGGTGAGCTTGGTATACTGTCAGGAGGAACGTTTAAAGAATTGACCGCCATAGGCAAATATGTCGATGAGCTCATACGCAACTTCGGCTTAGGCGTTGATGTTTTCTTCTTGATAAGTGGCTTCCTAATCACCTACATTCTGCTAGAGGAAAAGAAAAGAACCAGTACCATTCACATCGGCAAATTCATGGTCAGAAGGAGTTTGCGTATTTGGCCATTGTACTTTTTGTTGATCGGGCTTGCTCCGTTAATCGTGAATTGGTTAGGAGAATCGGAACCGAATTACCTGGCTAATATATTTTTTCTCGGAAACTTCAATATCATCCATACCGAACAATGGGCTTACCCCTTTGCGCATTTTTGGACCATCTGTATTGAAGAACATTTCTACTTGGTGTGGCCGTTTATCATCTACGCAATTCCAAGGAAATACCTGCTCTCTGTTTTTGTAAGTGTGATCGCTATCAGTATTTCATACAGGCTCTACGTAACCCTTACCATGGAGCGCCCGTGGTTTGAACTCCTGCTCAACACACTCAGTCGAATCGATGTTTTGGTCGTGGGGGCAATGGGCGCATTGTTCTATTCAAAGAAACCCTTCACTTTTCAACTTAATAGGATAGTGCGGGCACTTCTGTTTGCTGCACTAATTGTATCACTTTCGGTAGCCTCAGTAAGACACTGGGATACACTTTTCCTAGCGGGCTTCAAAAAATACCTTTACATAGGAATAATGGCCCTGTTGCTGTTGGATTACAATTTCAATCCGAAGTTCAAACACCTGCTACGGCCAAAGAGTTTCTTGCATTATCTGGGTAAGATCTCCTATGGGATCTACATGTATGGGAATATCCTTTTGGCGATCATACTAAAGAAACTTATGGTGCACTTCGACGGAGCAAATGCCTACATGTTCTTCGGGCTCACGTTTGGGATAACGATCATCGTGTCCATCATCAGTTACGAGCTGTTTGAAAAACGATTACTAAAATTGAATAAACGGTTTCGGGTCGTTCCAACAGAAAGGTGAATGCGAGATACCTCGTATTTCGATTGCCACATTGACGGTTTTAGTGCAATGGGCTTGAAGTCTGAGTTCGTAAAGAAGGCGTAATAAATCACGCGAGGTGTCTGTTCGTTTTCGTTTCTTCGTGCCATGTCATTCGAAGTCAATTACACAGAGTACCCGATCCTAGATCAGATAACGTACTTGGACACACCCTTTGAAGGCTTGGTTCCACGTTCCACGTGGGCACTGTTGAATCAACATGCTGACCAACAAGTAAAAGATTTCTTGCAACGTGACGCACAGTGGCGATACGCCTTGCGCGGACAAGTGAACAAGGAACTTGCCTGCACCTTGAATTTGTCGCCCGAAGAAGTGACTTTGACTCCAGGCTTCTCGGTTGGCCTGCGCCAATTTATTCCGTGGTTGACTAGATTCAAACAAGTGATTCTCATTGAGGATGACTACCCTACAATGCTTGATGCTTTTTCGGTCGGGGGCTTTGAGATCACCTTCATTTCGCGTGATGAAGATGGATCGTTCTCGATGGAAGAATTGGCCTTTGCGATGGAGAAAAACCAAGGTGGCTTATTTGCATTTTGTCATGTACACAACATAACCGGTTTGAAATTACAGACCGATAAGATTGCTGGCTTGGCAAGGGCAAATGGCGTAACCACTTTAATGGATGTTACGCAATCATTTGCGTCCATGCCTTTAAATTTAGCGTCCAGTCAAATCGATGCTTCTGTTTGCAGCCCGTACAAATGGTGCGGCTCAGGGTTTGGAATTGGTTTCGTTACGGTGAGCAAAGCATGTGAGGCCTTGAGCGGGGCAGTTGATCAGTTAAACACAGGACACTTGGATCCATATGCGCTTTTACGCTTTCAGCATGCGTTGCGGCGAATGGAAGAACGAGGCCTTGAGAACACTTGGAAGCACATTGATAAACTCAATGAAAGCTTGTGTCAAGGGTTAGAGCAAAAGGGCATCAAAGTATATTCTGATCGCAGCGCTTCATCAAAAAGTGCGATTCTGCAATTCGAAGGAGATGAGGCACTGCAACAAAAGCTCATGGAGCAGGGTGTGCGCACCTCATTCCGAGGCGGAGGCATTCGGGTAGGCCCACATTGGTATAACCAAGAAGCGGATGTCAATAAGCTGCTGAACCTATTGCACGGTTGAGGCCTATTCCACAATCTCCACGCCCTTCCAAAAAGCAACGTAGCCTTCTATGTTCTTCGCCAAATTGCTAGCCTCAGGGTAGTACCAAGCAGCATCTTCGTTCACCTCACCGTTCACTTCTATGTGATAGTAAGAGGCCTCACCTTTCCAGTGGCAATGCGTATGTGTTTCAGACTGTTTATAGAATTCCTGGTTGATCGAATCTGCAGGGAAATAGTGATTGCCCTCAATGATCTTGGTATCCTCTGACTCGGCGATCAACTGCCCGTTCCAAATAGCTTTCATGATAATCTCTTTTTTAACGCAACGTTTACGTACTGCTTCTTTTTATCCGTAAAAGTTTGAACTACTGACAACCCCGCTTTTTGAGCAATTGTGTTGATCTCGTATAGGTCGTACTTCTGCGATATTTCTAAATGTATGGCCTCCCATGCCCGTAAACTGAACACTTCGTCAACGCCCCGCAAGGTGATATTCATATCCTCGGTTGCCACTAAATAACTTAATGCTTGGCCTGAGTGTGGGTTGTAAATAGGTGTATGCACGAACTTATCGACCGCAATATTGCCACCAAGCTCAGTATTGATCCGGTGCAACAGATTCAGATTGAAATCACGGGTTGCACCATTCGCGTCATTGTACGCGGCGCGAATGACTTCGGGGTCTTTTTTGAGATCAAAACCAACGAACAACCGATCTTCCGAATCAAGACTATTAGCCATCCGGCCAAGGAGGTCGACGGCCAATTCATTGCTCAGGTTGCCGATATTAGAACCCAAGAACAGAATGCACTTCTGGGCATCGCTCCTTAAGGTATCTCCGTCGAATACTCCAAAGTACTCTCCTTGGATGCCCTTGAACGCCAACGCGGGAAGTTTAAACTTTAGCCCTTCTCCCAATTCGTTCAGTATGTTTTGAGAAATATCTACCGGCCGGTACGTAGGCTCTTTGCCCATATCAAGAGCCTTACGAAGCAAGTGCATGGTCTTTGTGCCATCGCCAGCGCCCAGTTCAATGATCTCAAATGCTACTGCGTCGCCAGTGATCGCAGCTAAGATCTCTTCTGCTTGATCGCGCAAGATCTCATTTTCGGCATTCGTTAAATAGTACTCAGGGGCTTTCATGATGCGCTGGAAAATGGCGTCACCGTTAGCGTCGTAGAAGTATTTGGAGGAAATGTGTTTGGAAGTCGTACTAAGACCCGCAACTACGTCTGCCCGGAACTGGTCAATTTGCTTTGTCGTCCTCTCTTTCACGTCGTTCATTTTTTTACGGGTCTGATGCCGCAGTATTGCCATTGCAAATTCGGATGAAAGAAATTGCGATAAGTATGTCGTGAATGCCCCTTAGGTGTTGCCACAGAAGCACCACGCAATACGAGTTGATTCACCATGAATTTGCCGTTATACTCACCTAGTGCACCTTCAGCCTTAGTGAATCCTGGATATGCTTGATAGGCACTTTGTGTCCATTCCCAACGCTTTCCCCAATCCAAATGCTCACTGGCTATCTCCCACTCAGCCTCTGTTGGCAGTCTAGTGCCGTTCCATTCATTGAATGCATAGGCCTCGTAATAACTCACATGTTTTAGTGGGGCATCCAAGGCTAGAGGCCGCAAACCCTCGAGTGTGTAATGCATCCACTTGCCATCAACAAGGTGCCAATACAGTGGGGCGTTAACTCCCGAGCCTTTGATCCAGGCTATGCCCTCCATATGCCAGTGATTGAAGTTTTGGTAACCACCAGCATCCACAAATTTTAAATATTCTCCGTTGGTGATCAGCTTATTACTGATTTCAAAATCACGTAGGTAAACCTGATGCCGACCCAGTTCGTTGTCCCAATGAAAACCAGCGCCTTGGTGGCCGATCTCATGCACACCACCGTCCACTTGAAGCCACTGTTGTTCGCCCTCTTCGACTGTATCTTCCACAACGCGGCTCGAATAAGTAGGAAACAAGGGGTTATGCCCAAGAATATACTTCAGGTCAGTCAGTAATAATTCTTGGTGTTGCTGTTCATGATTCAGCCCTATGGTCAGAACTTCATTTTGCGCTGGAGTTAATTCATTTTGCTCCAGGTAAGACCGCATCGCAGTATCTACGTAGTCGCGATACGCCAAGATCTCATCAACGCTTGGTCGGCTTAGATTTCCGCGATCCGTGCGCATAACACGTGCACCAACCGTTTCGTAGTAGCTGTTGAAAACGAAGGCCATATCAGCATTGAAACGCTGGTAACCTTTCGTTTTAGAAAGGAAAAACTCCTCAAAGAACCAAGTGGTGTGACCAAGGTGCCATTTAGGTGGTGAAACATCTACGACCGGTTGAACCACCATATCTTCTGTACGAAGCGGCTTTACAATATCCAGTGTATGCTTTCGAACCCGTACGAAAAAGTCAAGTGAAGTATCTACTAATGCTGGCATTTAAACGGTGTGCGAATTAGGCCGCTGATCGGTTTACTCGTTGGACTGACCAAAGTTCGTGTCTTTTTTTGGGATAGCTGAGATCGATTTCCTTGAATGTTGGGCATTTGCGGATAGGACTATCCCTGTAATGCACTCATTTTCAGTTTTTCAGCAACTTTTTTACCGAGGTAAAGGGCAATCAACCAATGGGCGAAATAAATCAAGGGAGTCGCTAAAATCGCAACGATGAATTTGTAGCAGTATGCCGTTAAGGCCAAGGCGCTCGCCATAGCGAATGACATATCTTGAAACAACCAGAACGCAACATAGGTAACGACAAAGCTGTCGATCAATTGACTTATCAGCGTGCTACCAGTTGCGCGAAGCCAAATGCGCTTATTGCCCGTGATCTGCTTAATGCGCTTGAAAATGAACGCATCCGCAAGTTGACCGATCGTGAAAGCCGTCAACGAGCCAACAATGATATTCATGCCTTGACCGAATACCTTAGAAAAGGCACCCTGCATATCAGGAACACCAAGCTCAGTACCTGAGCCAATCCACCAAGTGGTTTCCGGAGGTAAGTCAATGGCCAAGTAAAAAATGGCAAAGGCAAGGCTGATCAATCCTACCGTTGTGAAAGTAAGGAAGCGAACACCTCGTTCACCATAGTAATCGTTGATCACATCAGTCATAATGAAAATGATAGGCCATGGAAGTACGCCAACAGAGAGGGCAAAGCTTAAGTTCGACTCCCCAAGTAAAGAGAATGACGCACGGTTTAAACCCAAGGCATCTTCTAGGTGGAAGATCTTCACCCCGATCATCTCTGCGATCAGGGCGCAAGCCACGAATAAGGTTGCCAAAAAGACAAACAAGCGCGTGGGTCTATCGTTTAGTATGCTCATTTGCTCACTGCTACGGTATCTCCAACATGAACAGTTCCTGTTCCTAAGGCCATGGCATTAACACCGAATAGCACCTTGCCTTCGAAAGTGCGGTAACTGGCAAGTGCCACCATGGGTTCTTTATCGCGTACGCCTGTTTCCTGATTGGTTGTTATGACTACGCATCGGGCACAGCGCTTTACGAGATCAAAGGTGACAGCACCACATTTCAGGTGCTGGATCGCATCTTCTGAAAATGCAGGTAATTGTTGAACAACAACGTTTGGACGAAATCTGTCCATAGGTATAGGAGTGTTCAAGCGAGCGTTTAGATCGGTTAGCGAATTTTGATTGGTTACCAGATAGGGGAACCCATCGCTAAGGCTGGTAATTCCTGCTGCATAATTCACGTCAACTGGTCTTTTGGATGAAGCAGGCATATAAACAAGTCGGCATTTTTTCTGCAGGCGTTCAGAGAACCAGGAATCCATTTCATCAGATGGATTAAGCGCTTGTACGAAATCACTCCAGACCTTTGTTTTCAACAATTTGCCTTTTTTCGTTTCCCAGGGGATTTCCAAGGAGCTATCACCAAATTGAACGGCAAAACCAGCCGATAATGGCGTGCAAGAGAATTGAGCCATTGCAGTCAACTGACGCTGGGTTTGGAATACGCCGTGCTCATCTATCAACATCCAACGACGATCATGCTGAAATCCAGTAAAATCAACATGTGCGCGGTTCAAGGATACCCCTCCTAAGGATTTAACGGGATAGATATGTAAGGATTTGACTGATGGCATGGCGCGTTGCGGTTGAAAGTTAGCGGAGAACTGAGCATGTTCATATGTAGATCTGAGTTTTATCGACGTTTAATTTGTAGCAGACGGTATGAAGAAGGTCATCATTTTCCTGCTGGTATGTATAACCAGTGATGCATTTGCGCAGAAGCCAGAACGCTATGTCGATTTCTGGGATAATAAAAAAACGATCAAACGCAGTGAGGGTATGTTCGTTTTTGGCAGGGAGTGGGGCGAGTGGAAGTATTGGACTCCAGATGGAAACATCGATCGGGTGGTGGAGTATGGACTTTTCGGGAAACTGGACGGAAAAGCGACGGAGTATTACGCGTCAGGTCAAGAGAAGCATATCGGATATTTCAACAATGGGGAATTAGACTCTCTGCAGCGGAATTATTACCAGGATGGCCAACTCATGGAGGCAGGGTACTACGCCAATGGAATAAAGGACAGTTTGTGGCTGTATTATTATGAAGGGGGCGAACCTATGATAGAGGAGATGTGGGAAGATTCCATCGTGTTATTGCTGAACGCGTGGAATGATAAAAACGAGCAAACTGTTGCTAATGGGGATGGTGAACTACTTTTCTATTTCGGAAGTGGTGCGCTTAAAGAACGAACGAGTTACAGCAGCGGGGTGAGAAATGGGAAGTACGAAGAACTGTATCCAGCAG
>CAZPEQ010000112.1:0-7675 GCA_964585605.1 uncultured Weeksellaceae bacterium
ATCAAGCTCATTGACCGAGAAACGGGTAACACCAGCTACCAGCTGATCAAACAGCTACGTAATGGCTTCCAGGCTTTTGTATGGCAAGGGGTGGCCAAAGTGTTCGGGACCAACCTCAAAGCGGAATATGATCCTAACGGCGATGATCAGATGATCGAATCCATCGTGCGGCGCATTGAAAATGGGCAATTGGCCGTTCGGGAACGTCGGCCCATGACCGCAAAGGCCCAAGCCAAACTAGAGCGCCGCAAACGGCGTTTGAACAAGAAATATGGGTTGGATAAGGACGGCTTGACGCAGGTGCCACGTTGAGTTCTTTCTATTTTACCATAACGCGCGATTGGCAACTCCTGCGCACTAAAAATCCGCGTCCAACACGTTATCTCCCAATTCGTCGCTCATCATCATACCATCTCCCGCTATATAAAGCTCTTCCTCGATTTTCGAGTAGTTCTGAACTACTTTGATAGCGAGTACGATCAAGGGCAGGCTTATGAGGTTCAATATGATATCCGCTCCAGTACTTTTCGTGAGTTCACTCAAGCTCTCGGCATCCCAAAACATACGAGTGACCACGTTATTTGCAATGTTGGCAACCACCCAATAGGTCCACCACAAGCCAACCAGACTAAGACCTGGCTCGATTCCATCAATTCCTTTTTGCCTCAGGAACCCTACAGCCCGCTCGTACATCTCTTTCATGATCTGGTAGGGCTGGTACAAGTTCACGAAGGGAATAAACCAGGCGTATCCAGCCTGCTGGTGTGTGTGTGCCAGATCAGGAACGCACTGTTCCAGGTTGTAGCGGCCCCTACGAAACCAATTGATGTAAACCACGATCAAGGCGATGTAAGTCGCCAGAAAGAGAAGAGCGATGGCGCCATCTCGCAGGTCGTTCATCTCAGCTCGCTCTATATCGATATCAACTGACTGTGCTTCCACCAAAAGCTGATACGTCATGTAGGAAGACAAGGTAGTCAGCACTGTGGCTCCAAAATGAACCCAGAAAAGTAGGATCACTATCCGTGACCGTTTACGGTTATCGCGCATCTCGTTCGTTAAGCAAAAGCTGCAGCCACTTTGACTTCTTTGCTAGCCTTTTCGTAAGTATAGAAGCCTTCTCCGCTCTTGCGACCAAGCTTACCCGCCTGTACCATATTCACCAATAGTGGGCACGGGGCATATTTCGCCTGCCCGAAACCGTCTTGCATAACGCGGAGTATGGCCAAACAAACGTCCAACCCAATGAAATCTGCCAACTGCAACGGTCCCATAGGGTGGGCCATACCTAGTTTCATCACGGTATCGATCTCGGCTACACCAGCTACTCCGTTATAGAGTGTTTCAACGGCCTCGTTGATCATCGGCATAAGAATGCGATTGGCCACGAATCCCGGGTAATCATTCACCTCAACAGGCACTTTGCCCAGTTTTTTAGAGAGGTCCATGATCGCGCTCGTTACGGCATCGGTGGTATTGTACCCTCGAATCACCTCGATCAATTTCATGACCGGCACTGGGTTCATGAAGTGCATACCAATTACTTGCTCAGGTCGATTCGTGACCGCCGCGATCTTGGTTATGCTAATTGATGATGTATTGGTGGCCAAGATGGCTCCTGCAGGAGCATGGGCATCCATATCACCAAAGATCTGCAACTTCAGAGCCACATTCTCGGTAGCAGCCTCTACTACCAGATCGGCTTGCGCAACGCCTTCTTTTAGATTGGTATTGGTGGTGATATTGGCGAGTGTCGTGGTTTTATCCGCTTCGCTGATTTTTTCTTTGGCGATCATACGGTCTAAGTTCTTGCCAATAGTTGCAAGCGCCCTGATCAAGCTGTCCTCGCTGATGTCAACCAATTGTACGGCGTAGCCGCTCTGCGCGAATACGTGGGCGATACCATTTCCCATAGTACCGGCGCCTATAACTGTTACGTTCTTCATGAATAAAGTTCAGAGTAGGTGGCAAAAATAGCACGGACTACTTACCATCACCTTTAAAGATGATCAAGATGGTATAGGCCAAGATCTTCAGGTCAACGGCAATGCTCATGTTCTCGATATAGAGGATATCGAACTTCAAACGGCGCACCATTTGCTCTACGTTCTCAGCATACCCGAATTTTACCTGCCCCCAACTTGTTATACCCGGCCGTACTTTTTGGAGGTGGTGGTAGTGAGGTGCTACTTCCGTAATGGCTGTTATGAAGAATTGACGCTCTGGTCGGGGGCCTACCAGCGACATTTCTCCCTTCAAGACATTCCAGAACTGGGGCAATTCATCCATTCGTGTGCGCCTTAAGAAACGTCCTAAGGTGGTTATACGTGGATCCGTGGCACTGCTCAACTGCGGGCCTTTGGCCTCTGCGTTGGTCTGCATAGAACGGAATTTGTAGATATGGAAAGGCTTACCGAATTTTCCAATACGTTCTTGCTTGAAGAGCATTGGGCCTTTGGAATTAACCATCACCGCAATGCCAATAAGCAGCATGGCTGGGAATAGTATGATCAATGCCAATGCGCTGAGAACGATATCCATTACGCGTTTCATGCTAAACATCCACTGGGGCATGATCTCCTTATTAACCTCGATCAGAGGCGTGCCAAAAATGCTGGTCATTTTTACAGACCCGGAAAGGATGTCGTACATATTGGGAATGATCTTGACCTTAACTCCGCACCCCTCCAAAACATTTAGAATTCGACTGAGGTGATCGTGCTCACTACTTTCCACTGCAATAATGACCTCTTCTACTTTGTTCTCGTGCACGATCTCACGCAACTGATCCCATTGGCCCAATAGGGGAACACCCACCCGGCTCAGCAAATGATCTCCACCATTCACCTGAACAAAACCAACGAATTTGTTGCCGGGAGATTTAGGCATGGCCTCAAACTCCTTGAATATGTTGACGGCATTCTCATTGCCACCAATTAACACGGTGTTGAAGCCGATCTTTCGGTCGTGTACTTTACGAACCGTTCCGGTGGTCAATGATATCCTGAAAATAAAGTTTATCAAAAACTGGAGTAAGAATAGGGTGAGTAGGCTTAGGTAGTAGAAGCGGTAACCCGGCACTTCATCATCTAGCAGAATGGAAAAGAAGATGATTACAGAACCCAGGGCAGAAACGGTCAAGGTTTGACCAAGTTCCTTGACCCGGAAACGCCTGAAAATATCCGTATACCCGCCTACCAGGACATATAGTAATACCCAAAATACGGGTAGAGCAGCCATGGCTAGGTAAAAATTGCTATCGAAGGTTATGCCTACTTCGTAGCCGTATTTCATCGGCTCTAAATAGGCCTTCCTGAAAATGTGGAATAAGGTCCAAACAATCGCACTGCTGACAATATCCGCAAGCACGTATTTGATTACTTGAGCCCGTTCGTTCATCTTACAACTCGCGGTGTACCACCTTCACGTTGTCGATAAAAACTGCGCCACTTGGAGAAGTGGAATCTTTGGTCACGGCAATGAACAGTTCCCTATCTGTCAATAAGGAATTGGCCCATACCGGACTCATATCTATGTAAATCTTTTTCCAGGGAATCGTGCCATCGTCTTGTTGAGAGGGAGTAATGAAGGCTATCGGCACGCGCGTGGTCACGTTATTGAAGGTGATATATGCACCTATCAACATGGTTTGGTCACTGGCGTAATTCAGCTCCACAAACGTGGGGCCATTGTTGGGCACATCAAAGTCAGAATTGGTTTGAGCTTCGAAAAAGAACCGATCATTATCCAGGAAGATGGCGCCTGAATTATTGCCCTCAAAGGTCATGGCGCCACTGGGTTCAAATATGGTGTCGCTATCGGCCGCAACGGTGAATAGGTTGCCGCCGTCAAAATCATCCTGCCAGAACGTCAAGTTCTCGAAATACTCGTATACCGGTTCAATTGTGATCTCGTCACCAGCTTCAATGCTCTGATCACTCGTGTTCGTTGCAAAGAACGGATACATGAGCAGGTCGGTGGTTGAACCGTTACGTTCGATCCCCGCAATGATTTTTACTTCAACATCTCCTAGATCCAACACGGGTATTCGCGCAGGTAGTTCCCATGGGCCATAGGGCTGATCATTCACGAATGCCCACGCGTAGGAAATGTCCGATGAGCTTGTGCCTTCATCTACCGGGAAATCACGTGTCGTTAAGGAGGGGTTCTGAACTACGATGTATGCGGGTACGCTATCGCCTTTTGAGCAGGCAATACCAAACAAGGTCAGTGCTATTAGATAATTCCGTAAGATGCGGAACTTAGTATTGAGTTGAGTCATGAACGTACGATTCATAAGATCAGTATATCAACTTGCAGAAATTCGTGTTTTTACCTGGTCAAGCACTTGGTGAGCGGTGTTCAGTGCATATAGCCCATCTCTAACACTTACTATTTCGGGGGTGTCTTGGGTAACGCTTAGGTAGAAGCTGCGCAACTCTTCACGTATCGCGTTGATCGGTTCGATTTTTGGCTTTTCGAACTGGATGGATCGGTGCCCCTTCTCTCCGCCTAGATCGATGGATACGGCAAAAGGGTCGGGTTCTCCTTCCACATCTTCCATGCGCACGATCTCAGATCGTTTTTCCAACATATCCACCGTTATATATGCATCCCGTTGAAAGAAACGGCTTTTACGCATGTTTTTTAGCGATATCCTACTGGCCGTTAGGTTTGCCACACAACCATTCTCGAATTCAAGTCGAGCATTAGCAATATCTGGCGTGTCGCTAACCACAGCCACACCACTGGCACTAATGCTTTTGATCGGGCTATCCACAACACTGAGCGTGATGTCTATGTCGTGGATCATCAAATCCAAAACAACGGAAACATCCGTTCCTCGGGGGTTGAATTCCGCTAAACGATGCGTTTCAATGAACAAAGGCTGCGCGATCTGATCTTTTACCGTCGCAAAAGCAGGGTTGAACCGTTCTACGTGCCCCACCTGTGCTTTTAGGCCAGTAGATTCTACTAAGTCCAGTAATTCTTGTCCTTCAGTTACTGTTGTTGTTATCGGTTTTTCAATGAAAACATGCTTGCCCGCATTCAGTGAATCACGCGCACACTCGAAGTGAGAAAGGGTAGGGGTAACGATATCTACCAAGTCGCTGGCCTGAATCAAGTCGGCGGCACTTTCAAAAGCGGAAATGCCGAATTCCTCCTCCACGATTGTACACCGTTCCTGCGATGGGTCGTAGAATCCCACCAACTCTAGGCCGTCTACCTCCAGCGCTTGCTGAATGTGAATACGGCCTAAATGCCCAGCTCCTAATACGCCGATCCGCTTTTTTTCCATGAATAGGGGCGCAAAAATAGGTGCTCCGCAGTATCCGCCGAGGGTGGGTAGGCCCATAGCTTTGTAATAATGTTGCAAGCTGATGGGTATCGAGAACAAGGACTACGTAAACAACTCGTACAAACACTAGAGGATAAGGGCATATCTGATAAAACCGTACTTAAGGCGATCAGTGAGGTGCCGAGGCATCAATTTATTGCGGACTCGGCGTTTTTGCATCTGGCTTATGAGGATATTGCGTTTCCAATAGGTTGTGATCAAACCATATCCCAACCTTTTACAGTTGCAAGACAAACAGAGCTTTTGAACTTGGAGCCGGGTATGAAAGTGCTCGAAATTGGTACGGGTAGTGGTTATCAGACCGCCGTGCTGGCCAAGATGAAAGTAAAAATCTACTCTATTGAAAGGCAACGACCTTTATACTTGCGCACAAGGGGGGTGTTAAATGCAATGAAAGTGCGTGCAGACCTTGCGTATGGTGACGGTTATGAAGGAATGCCTGTTTTTGCACCGTTCGATCGCATCATTGTTACCTGCGGCGCGCCAGAACTACCCAAAGCACTTATCGACCAATTGAAACTCGGTGGTCGAGCAGTTATTCCTGTGGGCCAAGATGAATCCCAAGAAATGAAAGTCATTGATATTCAGGATGATGGGAGCGCTTTGGAAAGCAGCCACGGCACATTTCGATTCGTGCCAATGCTAAAGGATCGAAATACGGGTGCGTTAATATCATAGAAGGAGTTAAGTTTGCGATCGAATTTGCGTTTTTAAGCATGTTTGTTGGGGCTATTCACTATAGTTCGGTTATTAACAATTTTCTGTTTGTAGCCTTGCATAATGTTGATAACTTCGCCGATTACCAAGACTACATTGCCTTGGCTTAAACGCAGAAATTTGGACACAAATAACATGTCAAACCAAACCAGAATCATGAAAAAGACTGTTTTGTTATCGGTAGCGCTTTGTGCGGCAACCGTAATCTCCGCTCAGTCGGGAGAGATCACATCTAACCGAGGCGAGAATTGGCTCTCGGAGTCAGGCGATTGGGGACTTACCATCGATGCAAATCCGCTCTTAGACTACGCGGGAAACTTGTTTAATGGAGATTTAGACAACTCGTTTAACGGGTTCCAGTTTCCAAATCAAATGTTCGCTATCCAAGGGAAGAAATTAGTCGATAGTGAAACAGCTTACCGTGGATTGGTTCGTGTTGGTTTCGGTGCTACAAGCACCACAATGGTGGTACCTGATATCGCAGACCCAACTGCAACGGTTGAAGACGAGCAAACCAACTCATTCACAGCGATAACTCTAGGTGCAGGACTAGAGAAGCGTATCGGAAGCACCCGTATTGTAGGTGTATACGGAGGTATGTTCACGATCAACTTGGCAAGTACTAAGACAGATTATGAGTACGGTAATGCTCTTGATGCAACGAACCCGATTAACACCAATGTGTTCGACCCTAGTCTGAACGGTGTGACAGAGATTAATCGCGGTACTACGATTGGTGTTGGCTTGAATGCCTTCGGTGGCATTGAGTGGTTCGCTGCTCCTAAGGTGTCTATTTCTGGAGAGTACACGTGGGGCTTGAACTTCAGCTCTACTAGTTTCGATGAGACTACTGGAGAGTTCTTTAATCCTGTTGATATGGCAGTTGAATCAACTACAGTTGAGGGGCCGTCTAAGACAAGCACGTTCGGAATCGATACCGGTATCTCAGGATTCGACATTGGTGTTAACTTCTACTTTCAGTAAATTACGATAAGACACATACTTGTGTTCAAGACAAACCCTCGCCTCTGGCGGGGGTTTGTTTTTTACAAAATGTTCAAAGAGCCCCTCCCTTCACGGAGCACTTCTGGGGCCTCTCCGCTAAGGTCGATCACCGTGCTACCTATTACCCCTCGAAAGCCGCCATCGATGACCAGGTTCACAGTATGGCCCTTTTCATTCCCGATCTCTGCCGGATCACTGAAGTGGTCCTGCACGTCATCGGCCGAAGTGTGTACTGATGTTGCTGCTAATGCATTCCCCAGGCCTGCGCATATGGCATTACATATCGCATCGTAAGGAACCCGTATGCCAATGGTGCGTTTTTTATTCTTGAAAAGTGCAGGTATCATGCTGCTAGCCTGAAGCACGAACGTGTAAGGTCCTGGAAGAGCTTGCTTCATTACTCTGAAATGCGGGGTGCTTACTTGCCTTGTATAGCGCGAAAGCTCACTTAAGTCTGTACATATTAGGGATAAGTTGGCATGCTTTAAGCGAACCCCTTTCAGCTTGGCAAGTTTTTCTATGGCTCTGGGGTTTTCACAGTTACACACGTATGCGTAAACAGTATCCGTAGGGCATACAATGACTTCTCCTTGT
>CAZPEQ010000113.1:0-7586 GCA_964585605.1 uncultured Weeksellaceae bacterium
GAAATATTCACGGTCTTTACTTTCAGCTCGCCCTCATCAATATCTAGGATCAACTCGGGATCAATGGATTTTCCTAAGTACCTCAATTCCAAGTGAAGGTGGCTACCACTTGAACGTCCCGTATTACCTCCTAAGCCAATGAAGTCGCCAGCTTCAATTAAATCTCCGGGTTCTACCAGGCGATGGGATAGGTGTGCGTAAAGTGACTCCAGCCCGTTGTGATGCCTCACAACGATCACATTGCCGAACGAACGGCTATAATGGGAGATACGCACCTTACCAGCAAATACACTGCGTACTAGGTCTCCAGAATTCAGATCAATATCAACACCGTGGTGAAAACGACCCCTTCGGTACCCGTATCCAGAGGTTTTAACCCCACAGATCGGGTGTGCATGATCGCACTCCTCATAAGCGATCACTAGAGAATCCGCTGGGTTCTTTCTAGACAATGAGGGGAAGATCTGCTCTGTATTCCAAGACCCATAATGCTCAAAATCAGGTATTTGATATGCAGAATCGGCAATATTAGTAGGAACGAACAGCTCAATGACCTCACTCCTGAATTCTTCAGAAGGCTCATTGTAATCGGATTCCAGAGCAGGCCCACCAATCGCGATAGTGTCCACTTTAACCTGAACCGTATCCTGCGCCAGCAATGCAATAGAAACAAGCAAAGCGAGCGTACTTACTAAAATTCTGACCATAGAATTTGTAATTAGGAGCAAATGTAGAGAAGGGTTAAAGCCGATGCGATGAACCTTAACGTTTATTTCAACATTTTGTACATAAGACAAAATATACTGATAGCCAGTAGCTTATCTACATTATCCCTATTCGAGCGAGTGCAAGGAAGTCTATGAACCTTGCGTTTAACTAACAGGCGTTATGGCACGATTTCAGCTGTAAACCTCGTAGATATGAGCAAAAAGCAAAATAGTCACGCTATACATGAACGTTGGTCCTACGGGCTGGCCCATGCCGTATTGATCTACTTGGTGGCCTTGTTACTTGCTATACCAGCGTTTATGATCACTTACCCGTTAGTTCCCGAGCTATTACTGCCTATTGGGAATGGCGTGAAGGTGGATCACCTACTGACCTTTGTTGCCTGGGTTGGGATTTTTGTGATTGTAGTGCGCAAGTTGCAGTTCTGGGTGTACAGTTCTCTTGTTGTTCTCATGGTTATGGTCACTGTTACTGGGTTGACCGGGAAGTATGGTTTTGTTGACTTGTATCATGATTATGCCTCCTTTGTGCAGTCGTTATACCAGCGATCTCATAACGGAACGATGGCTTCTGATAAGCTTGCTTCATTCCAAGATGCGAATAAGCTCAGAGAAGCGATGGATGTTATGCACCCTACGGTCCGAAACTTTGCCGTTAAGGCGGCTACCAAGAATTTTGCAGGTGTCGCACAAAGTGAAGACGAGCAGATCTTGGTACAAGCATTGTCCATTTTTAAAGAAATCAATTCCAATTGGAAATATGTGGCTGATCCCTTGGGTGCAGAGTACATAGCGGCGGCAAGTGAAAGCGTGGAACACTTTTCTGGAGATTGTGATGACCACGCCGTCTTAATGGCCTCAAGTATAAGAGCGGTAGGGGCAGAGGTGCGCTTGATTCGCACGAAGGCACATATTTATCCGGAGTTGTTGATCGGAGATGCAGAAGTAATGGATCGCATGGCTGATTTGATTCGCAATAAACTATTCGTGCAAACTGCTGCCGGGGCTACACTCTTCCATCATACCGACACGGACGGTTCAATCTGGCTCAACTTGGACTATACCAAGAAATACCCAGGCGGCGAATTGATGGACGAACAGATCGTCGGTATTCTTAACCCTTAATACGAACAAGGCCCCATGTTGGAGGCCTTGTTGTACATATAGATTTAGACGCCTTTACGGCAACTGCTCTGGTCGTGTGGCAGTAGGAACACTTCCTCCTACGTTCACCAAGATAGGGTCTCTATCATTGGCGGCTCCTGTGTATTTGACGATTCCGTCTAAGTTGATGTCCTCGGTAGAATAATCAACCACGGTTGCAGTTGGCACCGAGCCTCCTACTTTGACTAAGATCGGGTCACGGTCATTATTCGCACCTGTGTACTTCAGCACATCGTCTGGTACAACATTGCCTGACCATAAGGCCATCACACCACCTACGTTAATACGTGCCTCACTTCCGAATGTGCTTGTTCCGGCTGAAGTGAAATTCACCGTAGCTGCAGCTCCTGTAGACAAGGCCACTGTTCCTGCTGTCATGACTCCCAAGTGATTCCTATGTCTTACCGAGACGTAGTAATTATCTGATGCAACTGCCATTGAAAGTGCTGATACCCCATCCAAGTCAACAATATCTCCGTCGCGTTGCAACAACGCTGCCCGTGTATTCACCACCGAGGCACTGTTGTTTTGATCACGTAATTCAACAAATATCCAGTCTACGATCGCATTATTCCCGGTAACGTTCAATACACTACTATTGATACTCTCGCCGCCGCCTTCACCTTGGTGCGTAAATCCGAGGCCCGTGTATGGTTCTACGTTCGGGAATTGCGACAAACTGCGCAATCCATCATCCATGGAGCCGTTACCACTGTTATAAGGGCCTTGCAAGAAGACCCGCAAATTCAAACTGACCGCTGTAACTGGTTGTACCAATACCAAACCATTTGTAGGTCTAATGCCGTCAGAAATATCCGTAAAATCTCTCATCAACGTTAGGCCTGAAGTGACGGGGTTGAAGCGGAATACCGTACCATACCCACTCAACGGGCCTGAACCGCCAGCTCTGGCCGTACCCCATAGTGCACCGTTACCATCAGAAACCAGGTCAGAACGACTATCATCACCGTTGGCCAAATTGAAGTTAGCCTCTTGCACGTATGCGTTGTTGGCAATGTCCCATGAATAAATGCCTCCTGCAAATGCCACACTGGCTCCAGTGGATGTAGTACCGTACAATAGTCCGTTCAATTCAGTCAGTTTTCCCGCAGGGTTAGCGCCGATAGGAGCGTCAAAATCGAAAAGCTTGGTAAAGACTCCTCCTGTTGTGACCTGAAAGAGTACACCTTCGTTAAGAGCCCCTCCTTCAATAGTAGTACCATACACTAGACCATTACTTGCTGAGAACAGATCACCAACAGGTCTACTTCCATTGGTGCCATCAAAATCATGAATGTTGGTCACCGCGCCAGTTCCAGGGTTCACCCTTAATATCGTCCCATCTCCAGTGGCACCGCCAGCAGTAGTTGTTGTATACAGGTTCCCATCGGCAGCAGGTACCAATTGACCAACAGGCTCAGTTCCCGTGCTGCTTGATAGGTTAATTAGTTTCGTGAATTGTCCACCGTTCAGATCATACCTGAAAATGATTCCTCCTGAACTTACGCCCCCTAAACGGCATGTGCCAAACAAAGACCCGTTCAGTTCGGTTAACGTTCCTTCTGGAAACCCTCCGAAAGCAGAACCTCCAAAATTGAACAATGTTTGAAATGCACCATTGCTTGGGTTGAAACTAAATAGTACACCTTCATCGTTTGTACCTCCTACAGAAGTGGTGCCATACAATAGTCCAGAAGTACTTTGTATTAACCTACCTAAGGGTCGTCCTGCGTCAGAAAAGCCGAATTCGACATTCGCGCTGAGGCTCCCGCCGATCACGTAACGAAAGGCGCCACCACTACCAGCGGCACCACCATCTCTGGTCAAGCCGATCAAGGATCCGTCGGGCAGCTGCAGTAAGTCGCCCCATGGACCCTCCAAGCCAGAGGTCGCCAATTGGAAGACCGTGGTAAACGAGGAATTACCCGGATCGTAGCTGTAGATCACCCCGTCATCGTTGGTACTGCCTCCAGAGGTCATACCGTAAAGCCTGCCGTCGGTTGCCGCAATAACACCACCTATAGGAGTACTACCAGCCACCGCACTGAAATCCATCAACTTGCTGAATGAACTAGTACCGGGATTGTAAGAGAAGAGCGTTCCAAGACCTGATGCTCCACCGCTTGATGCCGTTCCATAGTACACTCCACCGAAATTTTCGATTTTGGCGAGAGGTGCCCTTCCATCCGTTCCTCCCAAATTGTACAAGACGGAGTATGTCGAAGAACCTAAATTGTACGAGTAAAGAACACCGCCACTCGCGTTGGTACCACCAAGTTGTGCTACACCTACAACCGAATTCCCATCCTCCTCTAGGCCAGCATACGGCCGCGCACCTGTTGGAATACTGAAATTGTGAAGCACTGCCACCCCGCCTGCACCTGGTGCATAGGACCAGAGCGTGCCGAAGTTTGAAGTTCCTCCGATCCAGCACGTGCCGTACAAGGTGCCGTTACTATGGGCCAGTATTTGGCCGTTGGGGGTAGAACCTGTTGCTCCAGCGCCCGCGCCGGAAAAACTCACTCGAAGCGTATATGCACTGGTACCTGGGTTGTACTCGAAGATGGCACCCACGTTATTGGCTCCTCCTGCACTGCACACTCCGTAAATCAAGCCATTACTTGCCTCGACTACACCAGCTATAGGACGAATGCCAGTAGCTGTTGTGAAATTGTGTAGCACCTCGATTTCTCCGGTGCTTGGCTCATATTCAAACAAGATGCCACCGCCATTAACGCCCCCGAATTCGGTAACGCCATAAATGATACCTGAGCTTGCACGTGTAAAGCTGCTCTTTGGCAACCCCCCCTCTATTTTCGGAAAGTCCAACTGTTTGGTGAAGGCTCCCGAAGTAGACATGGAAAAGATACTGCCCACACCAAGATCGGCTCCGTCCGTGGTCATACCCCAGAACATTTGAGCTGAGCTGGAATTGTAAATGAAGAGAGAGAGCGTAATGACCAGGATCCGAGAGATCCCAGCTGCGTTGATTTTTGTCATACTAGCAAGGTCTTGGTAAAATGCAGTTAAAGGTACAAACTCTGGGTAAGTGTGCAACGACCATCTCTTACCAAGAATGGGATGCCGTGGGGGTAGTTGATACTACCTTCGGCGTGATGACCACACTTATTATAGGAGCGAGCGAGAATCCGGCGAGATACAGTAATAAAGCAGCATTAGCTCTTTTAGAAGCAGGACATGAGGTGGTTCTCTTAGGACGCAGGAAAGGTGTCATAGCAGGAATTCCAATTCAAGTCGAGTGGCCTGATACGGTTGATATTCATACGATTACCATGTACATCAATAAATCTCATCAACCTGTATGGTATGAGGAGTTGCTGGCGTCCGAGGTGAAACGGATTATTTTCAACCCTGGGGCAGAGAATCAAGAACTAGTGGAATCAGCACACGCGGCAGGAATGGACACTATGAATGCCTGCACACTGGTTCTATTGGCGACAGGCGCCTTCTAAAGTTGATCCAACATCTCGGAGATCACGTCACAAGCATGCCTGATCTGCTTGTCTGAGATAGTAAGGGGAGGGGCAATACGGAATGCATTGGGGCAGGATAAGAACCAAAACCCGAGTACACCCCTCTCTAAGGCACCTAATACCACTTGCTGAACGGCTTCTTGGGTATGCAATTCAACGGCCAACATAGCACCCATTCCACGTATCTCCTTGACCTGTTTATGTTGTAGTTGAGCGCGGAATAGCGTGCCTATTTCTGTTGACCGGGCGGCTAACTTATCTTCTTGGATTACCTGTAATGCTGCCATGCCGGTAGCGCAGGGGATCGGATGCCCTCCGAATGTGGTTATATGACCTAGTATTGGGTCGTGGGTTAAAGCAGCCATTCGCTCCGTTGAGCTTGCGAATGCACCCATGGGCATGCCTCCTCCAAGGGCCTTTCCTAAGACCAAAATATCGGGTACCACACCAAAGTGTTCAAAAGCGAATAGTTCTCCAGTGCGCCCGAAGCCGGTTTGAACCTCATCGAATATCAGCAATGCGCCCAGCTCTAGAGTGATTTGCCTTAGCTCCTGTAGCCAATTTTTGCTTGGAATACGAACCCCTGCATCTCCTTGAATGGGTTCGACGATCACCGCAGCGGTTCCTTGGCCGATCTGTTGCAGTGAATCATGGTCATTGAATGGAATGCAGCAGGTATCGGGTAGCAAGGGGCGATTTCTGAATTTTTTTTGCTCATTACCGGTCACACTCAGCGAGCCATGGGTACTACCATGATAGCTCTTTTCAAAGCCTATCAGGCCGGTTCTACCCGTTACGCGTTTGGCTAATTTTAAAGCAGCCTCAACGGCTTCGGTTCCCGAGTTAACGAAGTAGATACAGTTGAGTTGATCGGGCAGGGTGGTTGTGAGTGCCTCGGCATAGTCGATTTGCGGTTTCTGCCCAAATTCACCAAAAGGAATAACATGCAAGTATTTATCCCCTTGTTCATGAAATGCCTGTAAAACTGCAGGGTGTCCGTGACCTACGTTATTGACCGCCAGGCCTGCGATCAGGTCTAAATAGGCCTTGCCTTGGGTATCATAGAGATAGCATCCTTCGGCGCGATCGATCTTTAACCCAAGTGGGGTAGGGCTCGTTTGAGCCAAAGGTTGAGGTGTTTTACGTTGCGGCGCAGGCATGTCTGCGTGCAAATATCGGAATGGGTTGGCTTTTACGCAGGCTGTTTATCGCCGAAGCCCACGTTCATTGGTCCTTTCCTGTAGGCGCTTACCTGCTTTATCACGCGCACCCCGAACCAACTTCGCGTTGAACAAGATCTCTGCTCGGTATAATTTGGCTGTTTTCTTGACACCAATGAGTTCCTTGAACCGAGCATGATAACCCTTCTTGATATCAAGCTCTTTCTGCTTACTGGCGATCTCTCCGTCCAAGTACTGTTCTAGTTCTTTATCCGACGCGCTTTCGATAGCCCCTCGGTATTTCTTGCGTGACTCTCTGCGACCCTTTTTTAGTTCTTCTAGTTCTTCCTCGCGTTGGTTGTACACGGGCCAGAACTTCTCTGCATCACTTGCAGAAAGCCCCATTTGGCTGGTTAGGAAACCCACCTTTTGCGCATATATCTGCTCCTGCTTACTCAATCCCTCTCCTTGGGCTGAAAGTGTAGCAATGAACAAGAATGCAAAGCCTATAGTGAACAGTGGTTTTTTCATAGTTCTTCAATGTAATCCTCTAGGTATTCTTCATCGAGCTCACCTTCCAGGTCAACCTCTTCAAAAAGTGTTTCTGGCAGATCCTCTGGATCGAGCGATGCCAACAACTCATCTGCCTCTGCATATTCCAGCACTTCTTCAATCTCGAAAACGTCAATACCGGTGTAGCCGGCTCCTGCAGGATCTCCTGACATCTTAATCAGAATACCCGAAACAGCTACGATAACCGCAATAAGTGGTAAAGCGATAACCAAGCCTTTCCAAAAAGGAATTTGTACACCTGCGTGCACCCCTTTCACAGAGTCTTGCACATTATGCGGGAAATGGTCGAAAAAACCATCAGGAACCTCAAATGAATCCACTTTGTCTAAGCCAAACAAGGTTGGTGCTTGCTTCTTTAATTCTTCAATATCCTCCTGGCGGTCCATGCTTTAGTACCTATTTGACGCCTATTAGGCTAAATGGTTTGATCAGACTTTATGATTCGTTCGATCTTCTTAACGGCAATA
>CAZPEQ010000114.1:0-428 GCA_964585605.1 uncultured Weeksellaceae bacterium
TGGAGATCAAACGAGTGAGCAAATAATCACTGTTGTAGCTGAAACGGTCAATTTCAATGTACTACGTGCTAATGGCACCGACGTTACTGACTTTACCGGTGGCTTTGTTTCTAAGTTCAATAAAGTTCAACTGAAGTGGTCAACTACTGCCGAACTGAACAACGAAAGGTTCACTGTATTCCGCTCTAAGGATCGGATGAAGTGGGAATCTGCAGGTAATGTTGAAGGTGCAGGTACAAGCACACACACTAACAATTACAATCTTGACGATCGAGACTTTATCAACGGAACCTCTTTCTACAAATTGGAATGGTCTAATGGAGATCAAACGAGTGAGCAAATAATCACTGTTGTAGCTGAAACGGTCAATTTCGATGCATTGCGTAATGATGATGCAGATGCAGAGGTTAACTTCTTCAAAGCTTCTT
>CAZPEQ010000114.1:528-7577 GCA_964585605.1 uncultured Weeksellaceae bacterium
ATGGTGCCCTCACCAACTTACAGTCAGACGTAAGTGTTGATCATGATGCATTGCGTAATGATGATGCAGATGCAGAGGTTAACTTCTTCAAAGCTTCTTTCCGCCCAGGAACGCGTATTGTTAGCCTACGTTGGTCTACCAACGCAGAGTATCAAAATGAGGCGTTCTTCATTCAGCGTTCTGACAATGGTTCAGATTGGGATGATATTGCTCAAGTGCCTGGTGCTGGTACTTCTGAGGAGCTGATCGAGTACAAGTTCACTGACGAGGACGTTGCCTCTGGTAACATCAACTACCGGTTGAACTGGATGCGTAATGGTGCCCTCACCAACTTACAGTCAGACGTAAGTGTTGATCATGATGCATTGCGCGCGGCAGCAGGATTCATTGAATTAGACGGATTTAAGGCACGGTATGTGAGCGAGCGAGACGTGGTTTCTATTCATTGGTCAACCCGCTCTGAGACGGATAACGAATATTTCGACATCCTCCGTTCGGCAGATCGATTGAAGTGGGAGAAAGTAGTCCGTGTTGAAGGCGCAGGCACATCCACTTCTCTTATTAACTACGAAGTCGTAGATGACGAATACATTTCAGGTGAATCCTTCTACAGACTAGAGTGGTTAAGTGGTGCGGATATACTGTCTGAAACCATAACGGTGTTCACTGAGCCCATCTTAAGTACAGGGTCAGCTGCGGCAATACGTAATCAAGACTTAGCAGGCTTTACCGCAACGCCATTGCGGGAAACTGGAACGGTTGACCTTGAATGGTCAACGGCAGCAGGAATGGAGATCGCCTTATTTGAGTTGTATCGATCAACTGATCGCGAAAACTGGGATCTACTAACGACGGTATCAGGAGAAACCTCTTCACAGAAGGGCAAGAACTACCGTTACACGGATTCTAATGTAGAATCAGGCACTGCTTACTACAAACTGGAGTGGTATGATGGTTTTGCGAACAGAAAGCAATCGATCATTAATACCAACATACCTCAAGGCCCGGTATCGTATAAGTCTTATCCTAACCCAACGACTGGCACTGTAAGTATCTCGGCAGAAAAAGAAACGATCTCTCCTACTTCGAGAATTCGAGTTATATCCGTTGATGGGCAGCGTTACAAAGTCCCAACGAAGTTCGAAAATGGTCAGGTAGAAGTTGACTTATCGGAAGTTCCTGAAGGCTTCTACGTAGTAGAGCTTAAAGACGGATTTGTTCGAATCCAAAAGAACTAAGATCACCCTAATAATAACGAACAAAGCCCAGCAATGCTGGGCTTTGTTCGTTTATGGTCTTGTAACCCCAGAGAAAACCATGTCGTAGAAAGCAAAGGCAACTCACATGCCTGCGTATTAACCCCACACTCACACACAATGAACACGTATACTCGGTCCTGTGACCAATGGAACAAGCACGACAAGAACTGGGCGGCGCTGATCCTATTCTCCGTGGCGATCTGCTTATTCAGTCTGCAAGCTTCTGCCCTCTCCCCTACGAATCCAACAGTCGTGCTGGAGTATTTCCAAGGCAAACAACTACCCGGAACGGCCAAGGTCAATCTAGAATGGACATGTAGCTCGCAAAACAATAACGCAGCGTTTAAACTCTACCGATCAAGCAACCAGGAGAACTGGAATCTGATCCAAGAATTCTCTGGAGCTGGAACTACGGGCAACACAGAAATCTACAATTTCACCGACATTGGTATCACCTATCAAGACTGGTTCTACAAATTGGAATGGATCGATACTGCTGGAGAGTTCGACACATCAACTATCGAGGTCAAGGTAGAAAACCCAACCGCAGTGCTTAGCGACGGCACCACATTGGCCAATTTCACTGCAAAGGCTTTTCCTGATCATTCGCTCGTACTGTTGAAATGGTCTACTCAAAACGAATCCAGTAACGAACAAGTCATGATCTACCGATCTCGGGATCGCTCTAACTGGACGCTGATTGCGCCATTGAACAGCTTAAGCACGCAGCGAGGTCAAACCGAACATACTTTTTACGATAGTGAGGCTCTCCTTGGCACCATGTTCTATAAAATACAATGGCCCAATACGAATGGGATGCTTGAATCACGGGTCATAGAAGTGACCAATGGCGATTTGGAGTCAATGAATAACCTGGCCAAGAATTCAAGCACGCGGATCTCATCATTCATCGCATCTCCCAATGCCCTTGGCGACGCTATGCAGATCACGTGGAAGGTTAAGGCCGATAAAGCACTACGTGAATTTGTGATCCTACACTCATTAGATAAAATCACGTGGCGCGTGATTGAAATAAGCAAGAGCGGCAGCTACGAAGAACTGGTAACAGTCAACCACAACAGCGCTGAGAACGGCATGAATTTTTACAAGATCTTATGTTTTGATAAGGATGATGCTTTTTCTTTCGCCACGGTAAGTGCTGGGCTAGACAAGCCTAGTGCTTTCTACCAACCCTTTCCCAATCCTGCGTTCAATAAAGTCACGATACAATCAGAGCAACAGCTTCAATTTCCAGAATCCGTGACCATATTCAACACCCGCGGGGGTGAATATGATGTTCCTACCAACAACAAAGCCGGGCAACTGGAAATGGACATAAGTGAAGTGCCTTCAGGTGTCTACATCGTTAAATTAGGCGATGGATTTGTCCGTTTCCAAAAAGATTGATCAATAACGAACACGTAACGCAAAAGAGCCTGGTAAAACCAGGCTCTTTTGCGTTTACAACTGCTTACCTTCTATTCTTACTCAACGGAAAACAAGGCGTCTCCGAGGCCTTGATTGACCTCTATCGCATCTACGGTAAGGGTGAAGTTCAACCCAGCACTTTGCTTGACTAAGTGCGGGTATTTAATTCCCTCGACAGCTCGATAATCCTTGAAATACGTGCTGACTTCTATCATGCCATTCTGCGTTAGTTGGCGTTCAAAGCGTTTCAGTTTCAGGCCGGTTTCTGCTGAGTAGTATTCGAAGATCACATTTCCATTCGCGGTCTGGATCGTTAGTTTCCAGGCCTTTTCTCCTGCGATCTGCACAGAACCGGAAAGGGTCAACCGACTATCCGCCTCCCTGTACACACCCTCCGGAAATAATACTGCATTCAACTCGATGTCAAAGACATCCCTATCCAAATCACGCGAATAACCTGTTTCATCGGTTTGTACGGCTTTATTCCCATCGAATTTGGTACGCTCTACCAATTTGTCATCAACCGTTAGCTCACTACTGTAATAGTTCGGGCTTTTCTTCATAACCGTTGAAATGACCATTTTCTCGCCGATCTGTCCGCTCATTACGATTTTCAGGTCTTCTACCGCATTCAACTTTGACGTACCTCCAATGGCAAGCAAATAATCATCAAGTACTTTATCGGCTGTTATATCAGCAGGCGGAGGCGTGGTCCGCTCTCGGTAAATATCTCCGTTGGCGTCGTAGTACTCCACGCCCTGCTTAGCACTAAATTGCTTCAAGCTATTGGCAACTTCGTCTTTGTCTCCTACAACGAACACGGTAGCTCGGTCAACATTGATAAATGCCTTCGCCGCTTCTTGCACATCAGCCGCAGTAACCGCATCTAAGCGCGTCAAGTACGTTGCGTAATGATCATCAGTTAAACCATTAAGCTCCTTATTCAGTTCAAAACGTGCAACTGTGCGCGGGTCTTCTAAACCTCTACCGAATTGACCCGCTAGGTAGTTCTTAGCCAAAGTCAACTCTTCTTCGGTAACCTGCTCGTCTCGGATTCGGGTCATTTCATAAATGATCTGACCCACCGCCTCACGGGTAACCTCATTACGCACACTCGCGCCGCCTCTCCACGAACCGATCAAACGATCATTCGTCAGTTGAGCATATGCACCGTAAGTATACCCCTTGTCCTCCCGTAAATTCTGCATCAAACGGGCATTGAATACGCCTCCTCCGAGGATCGTATTCATGACAACTCCGGCCATTAAACGACTGTCAGTAGGCTTCAACTCAACAGGATACAAGACTTTCACAATGGATTGCGCAGAACCGGGCTTGTCAACGAAACAGACATTACGCTCCTTACTAGGTTGGGGTTGTTTCTTGGCAAGTCGCATAACACCAAGGTTCTCGACAACCTCGTTATCCGATTCATCCATTTCTTTCTGCAACTCATTGGCACCTTTCCACAGGGCGAAATAACGCTCTGCAGCTGTTTTTGCTTCGCCTGGAGTAATATCTCCTACAAAGACCAAATACCCGTTCTCAGGTCGAAAGAAGCGCTGGTAATAAGCGTAAATGTGCTTGCGCTGGATATTGGCAACACTTTCTTCCGTGGCCAGCTCGCCATAAGGATGTGCCTTGCGGTAGGTCAAAACCTGCGCAACACTGCTTGATATGGCATCGGGATCATCTTGCCGTGCTTTGATTGAACTGGCAAGTCTGTTTTTCTCTTTGTCGAACTCACCGGGCGGGAATTTAGAAGAAACCGTGATCGCATAAGTCAACTGCAGCATCTGATCAAAATGCTTCTTCAAACAGCTGATATAAGTTCCATCCTTACCCGTGAATAGCCTAGCCCCTGCCCCATCGACCATTTCGTCGATCTGCTGCTTGTTAAAACGACTTGTTCCTGCCCCCAATAAGTCACCCATTAGGTTTTGGTAACCCGCTAATTCGCCTTCCAAGACAGGCGGGATATCAAACTTCATTTGAATATCGACCTTGGGCAGCTTATGATTCTCCACCACAATAACTGTTAGACCATTGTCCAGCTTGAATTTTTCGGCCTTTTGCAATTCCACCTTAGGGGAAGGGCCAGGTGCTGGGGCCTTTGTTCGATCTACTTGCGCGGTTACGGTCATGGTAAATGCTAGGGTCAATGTCAGTAATGGCAGGGCTAATGTTCGTTTATGTATCGCTGTCATTTTTTCGCACTCATTGGTAAGTAGTGTAGCACCACTCGGCTGTCTTTCTTAAAATACGCGTTCGCAACACGCATTAAATCTTCTCGTGTTACTGTCTGATAACGCCCGATCTCTTCGTTGATCAGATCTGCATTACCTAGGAAGGTGTGGTAACGGCATAAGCTATTGGCCACTCCTGATATTCGCCCGTTCTGGCTCACAAAATCTGTTTCCAACTGAGCCTGCAAGCGCTTAAATTCTTTCTCGCTGATGAGCTCTGACCTAACGCGCTCAAACTCAATGTCCATTGCTTTTTCTAAGGAATCCGGGTCAACTCCTACATTGGCTATCGCAAAAGCGATAGCTAGGCCAGGATGTTCTAAGGGCAAGCTGAATGATCCGACTTGCAAGGCCATCTGTTTTTCCTCCTTCACGTGCTTGGGCAATCGGGCACTATTGCCTTGGGAGAGCAACTGATTCAACATATCGACTGCATAGAAATCCGTAGAACCATATGCAGGAATGCGATAAGCCTGTACAACCGCTGGCAATTGGATCTTGTCGTATACAATGTCTCGTATCTCTCCTTCTAAGGCCGGCTCAACAATATCAGTCCGTTTGACTGCTGCACCTGACTTAATACTGCCAAAATACTGTTCAACTTGCCCCTTGATCGTTTCGGGATCAAAGTCACCGGCAATGCACAACACTGCGTTGTTAGGAACGTAAAATCGCTCGTAGAAATTCTTATAATCACTCTCCGTTGCAGCATTCAGGTCTTCCATATAACCGATCGTAGGCCACTTATATGGGTGCTTGGTGTACGCGCGCTCCAAAACCTCAATAAGAATTCCCCCATACGGTTGATTTTCATACCGTTGCCGGCGCTCTTCCTTAACGACCTCACGCTGCGTTTCAATACCTATATTCTCTACTTTGGCGTGCATCATGCGCTCTGATTCAAGCCACAGGCCTAATTCTAGCTGATTGCTTGGCAGAACCTCGAAATAATAGGTCCTATCGCCGTTCGTATTCGCATTAAGCATGCCTCCTGCTTCCTCTACATACTTGCTGAACTCTCCTCTTCCTATGTTTTCAGACCCTTCAAAAAGTAAATGTTCGAAAAAGTGAGCAAAGCCTCTGCGATCAGGGTCTTCGTCTTTTGATCCGACATGATACATCACGGACACCGTTACAATGGGAGTATTGTGATCTTCATGCAGAATAACATGTAACCCATTGTCCAGATCAAACTCCTCGAATTCGATTCTTTGAGCACTCGTTACGGTCGAAACGGTCAATCCCAAGGCTGTAGCCATTAGATATTTTTTCATGAGTTGGTTTAGAATGCGCTGAATAGAACGCGCAAAGTTAGTGATATAGCGCCTTTGTTAAGTATGACGCATCGTGCATGAAGTCTCATCGAATAAATCTTCTCCCCAATTCTATGCCAGATCAGATCGAAGCCGCACAACGTTGCCTCAGAGCAGGCCTTTTAGATGTAACAGCGTTACCGCTTAGCCCGTATACAGAAGTAGGTATTTCTTAATTCTGGCCCAATTACTGCGATACCTCTTTTGTTCCCCTAGGAAGATGTCAATCGAGACCAACGAGAGTTTAAAGACGCATAAACTGCACACCCCAGAGGTGTTAAGGCTTTTAACCCTTGCTACTGAGCTTATTGCGGCACGAAGAACTGCGCTTATTCAAGAGCGGAAGCCTAGACTTAACAAGCTGCTGAATAGATCAATAGCGAAAGAGCAGGCTACCAAACATATTCGATCCGCCAACTGGGAGGTGGAGCCTATTCCTGATACGTTGAAGGATCTACGCTGTTGCCTCATTGGCAGCGCGAACCGTGAAGATCTTATTGGTGGCTTGAACTCGGTTGCGAACGCCTACATCGCAGATCTGTGCAACATGACACCGCAGAAATCAAAGATCTTGTACCGGGCCCACCGTAACATAAACCGGGCGGTAAGCGGCACACTTTCTCGGCTAGATGAAGATGTAAAGTTGCGTGTAGATGGATCTCGAAACACGAGCTTGATCGTAGTTCCTCGGCCAATGCATGCGGTCGAGGAAAGCGTAGATATACTTGGCGATCCGGTCTCAGCAAGCATATATGACATCGTCGTTCATTGCGCGCTGAATGGTGAATTGCTAATGCTAAAAC
>CAZPEQ010000115.1:0-7517 GCA_964585605.1 uncultured Weeksellaceae bacterium
TAAAGCGCGTTCGGGTACTTCCCAAGGAAGATCCACGAAAGCGACAACAGGGCGCTCCTCAAGACCAACGACGACAAAAAAGGCAAGCTCTAGTTCTTCAAAGGCAAGGAGTACGAGGCAAAAGAGTTCCACGCCCTCCCGAACCTCCAAGAGCAGCAGCTCAAAAGCTAAAGGAAGCTCAAGGTCTAGCGGCGCACGATCGAAGTCTCCTGCAAAGACATCCCCGTCTAAATCTTCCTCTGGTAAGTCAAGTAGCAGAAAATCAGGAGGTTCTAGTAAAACGAGACGTTAATTTGTACGATAGTTGAGAGTAGCCTGGCGCTGAAAGATCTAAAAGATTCTAAGGCCAGGCTTTCTTTTATCTATTAGTCGACCGAACAGCTTTATTTTTGCGCCCCTTCTAAGTAGGAATAGTATGCTACAGATGAAAAATAAACTACTGATTACCACCTTATTGTTGAGTACGATCTCCATGGCTCAGCAGGACGCTACCGTGCTGACCGTTGATGGACAATCTGTTTCTAGAGGCGAGTTCGAGGCCATCTATAAGAAAAACAACAAGGATGCTGATGTGAATAAGGAAGCCCTCGATGAGTACATGGAATTATTCATTAACTACAAACTCAAAGTGCGTGAAGCGGAGAGCTTGGGCATGGATACCATCAAGAAATTTCAGACCGAACTGGCGGGCTATAGAACGCAGTTGGCACGGCCATATTTGATTGACCGTGAATTGAACGAATCGTTGTTGCGAGAGGCCTATGAACGTCGCAAACAAGAAGTACGAGCAAGCCATATCTTAATTCAGATCCCTGGCGATCAGACGGCTGTGGATACTACCGAAGCTTGGAAAAAGGTCATGCAGATAAGGGAACGTGTTGTAAGCAAGGGTGAAGACTTTGCTACAGTTGCTAAAGCCGAGAGTGATGATCCTTCTGCCAAGAGCAATGGAGGCGATTTAGGTTATTTCACAGCGCTGCAAATGGTATATCCGTTTGAGAATATGGCTTTTGGTACGGCAACCGGTGAAGTTTCGAACCCAGTTCGAACCCGCTTCGGTTACCATTTGTTGAAAGTGGTTGATAAGCGCCCTGCCCAAGGAGAGATAAAAGCCGCTCACATCATGGTGCGCAGTGTAGAAACAGATTCGGAAGATCGGAAAGCAGATGCCACCAAACGTATCAACGAGGTATATGCATTGATTCAAGCGGGGAAAGATGATTTTGGAGACCTTGCCTTGAAGTTCAGCGAAGATCCAGGCTCTTCTGCGAATGGGGGAGAATTGCCGCAATTTGGCACGGGTAAGATGGTCTCTGAGTTTGAGAAAGCCGCTTTTGCACTGAAGAATGATGGCGATGTGAGTAAGCCGTTCCGAACGGAATATGGTTGGCACATCGTAAAGCGTATTTCCTATAAACCAGTCGCGCCTTTTGATGAAATTAAGGCCGAACTGAAAACAAAGATTGCCAAAGACACACGTGCTGATATAACGAAGAAAAGTTTCATCAATAAGCTGAAAAAAGAATACGGCTATGAAGCATATGTGAAGAATAGAGAGAAACTAGTGAAAAAAGGTTTTGTAACAACTGACCTGTTTACCAAAGGGGCAAGTGAAAATGACACCGTGGTGCGAGCCAATGCGAACTTGGGCACAGTGACCCTTGGAGGGAATGGGTATGATCGATCTCTTAATGGAGTAATAAAAAATGGGGTGTTGGTTAATGTGCGCAGTCGGCAGTACAGTGATTTAGCTGAATCGGTTGATGATACAGTTGTAGTGCGGCAGATAAATAGGGGGTGGAGTTACGATCGGGCAAAGGCGAGCAAATTGAAAAAAGCTTTATTCTCCCTAAATGGAAAAGCGTACACGCAAAAACAGTTTCTTGACTTCTTGGAGAAGAATCAGAAAAATGGAACCGCTCCAGCGGGAGCATGGCAGAATGAGTACGCGAATACGAAGTTCGATGAATGGGTTGATGAAGAAGTGATCGCGTACGAGAACGGTCAATTGGAGAAGAAGTACGATGAATTCCGCCTGTTGATGAAAGAATACAGAGATGGTATCTTACTGTTCGAGCTTACCGATCAAAAAGTATGGAGCAAAGCTGTCAACGATTCGTTAGGGCTAACCGCATTCCATGAAGAAAGGAAGAATCAGTTCATGTGGGACAAGCGCTGGAAAGTCACAACATACAAATGTGGAGATGAAGCTATCGCGAAACAGACAAGGCGGTTGTTAGGTGCAGGAAAGACGCAAGCTGAGGTATTGGAACAGGTCAACTCAAGTTCGAGCCTAGCATTGTCTGTTGAAACGGGCACGTACACTGAAAAAGAGAGGACTTATCTAGCACAGGTTAACGAAAAAGGCTTGAGCAAGAACTTGAATGTTGACGGTCAGGTCGTGTTTGTAGACGTGGAGGAGATTCTCGCGCCCCAGCACAAGGAATTAGATGAAGCAAGGGGAATGATCACTGCCGCATATCAAGATTACCTTGAAGCAGCTTGGATCGCTGAACTTCGGGGTAAGTACAAGTATGCTGTGAATAGTGATGTGCTGTACAGCATCAAGTAGCCTGCTGGTGAAACAACTGCTAATTCCGCTGATTTTTCTGTCCTGCGTGGCCTGCCACGAACAAGAAGAACGATCCGCTGGTATAAGTGTCGCCAGTGCATATGAAGAGAAACTGTATCGTTCTGATTTGCGGGGAGTGATTCCGGTCAATAGTTCGCATGAGGATAGTGTCGCGCTGGCGCACAGTTTTATCAATAACTGGCTCACCGATAAAGCAGTTCTTGCAAATGCCAAGGAAACGTTGCAGGAGCAGGAATTAGATATCGAAGAGAAGATAGAGGATTATCGGAACTCTTTATTGATTTACTCATTCGAGCGGAAATGGGTCCAGCAAAAACTAGATACCTCCTTGTCCAGAGATTCAGTTCAGTCCTACTACGAGAAGAACGCGGGTAAATTCAAGCTAAAGGAAGACGTGGTGAAGCTCCGCTGGTTTGTCTTGACCTCGAATGATGCAAAGGGTAAGAACAAGAAACTGTTAAAGCTTCTAAAGAGTGCTGAGCCCGTTGAGCAAAGTGAATTGGAAAAAATCTTGGCTGGCCTTGGTACCAATTTGAAAGACTATGACGGGGCTTGGGTGCGTTGGAATAGAGTGGAACAAGAGCTCCCATTAGTCGAATCTGACCTGAATAGGTCGGAAAGTCAACGAACTTGGTTCGTTCAACAAGACGATCTGATGTACTTTGTGCAACTGAAGGCCCAACGTGCAAGAGCTGCAGAAGCTCCTGTGGAATTGGTTGAAGATGAGATAGCGGCCATCCTGTTGAATCAGAAAAAAGCACAGCTGCTGGAACAAATGAGGAAAGACCTGTTCGCGGAAGCCCAGAAAAATGGATACCTCACGATAGATGAATAAACGAACCCTCCTCTTATTACCCTTGTTTATCGTCCAATTTGTATATGGTCAGCCACCATTGGTTGATGGGGTTATGGCTGTAATTGGTACTGAACTGGTGCTGTATTCTGATATCATGAATGCAGAGGAGCAGGCAAGACAAAATGGCTTGCTGAGCAACGATTCTATCCGATGTTACATGTTGGAAGACCTCATGTTCGAAAAATTGCTGGTTAATCAAGCAGGTATTGATAGTGTGGTTATTGAAGATGACCGCGTTGAGGCAGAATTGGATCGCAGGATCCAATACTTTGTTCAACAGATTGGCTCAGAACAAGCGCTGGAGGAATTTTATGGGAAGAGTTTGACCGAGATACGTGCTGAGTTCAGGCGGCAAGTGCGAGACCAATTGCTCAGCCAACGCATGGAAGGCTTGATCACATCAGATGTGCGAGTGACACCGAAAGATGTTGAACGGTTCTACAATTCGATCCCAGAGGATAGTTTGCCTTTTATTAACGCAGAAGTGGAGTTTGCTCAAATTGTCTTGGAACCCAAACCTGCGGAAGAGGAAGAACGTCGGGTTAAGAAAAGGTTGCAGGAATATCGGGAGCAGATCCTCAGTGGCGACAAAGATTTTTGCACGCTAGCGGTCTTATATTCAAAAGATCCCGGATCTGCGGAAGACTGCGGTGAGTTAGGCTTGGTGCCCACAGGGGTGATGGTACCGGAATTCGACGCCGTTGCATTGTCATTGAAAGATGATCAGCTAAGTCATGTATTTAAAACCGATTTTGGATACCATGTAATGCGTATGATCGAACGGCGGGGGGATCAATACAACGCGCAGCATATTCTGTTACAACCTCAATTATCGGCAGCGGACGGAGATTTGACCAGAACACGTTTGGAAGAAATAATCGAAGAGATCAAAATAGATAGCCTCACCTTTTTCGAAGCGGTGCAGAAATATTCAGAAGATGAGTCTTCAGTCGCCAATAACGGCATGCCTACCAACAACTACTCCGGTAGCACAAAATGGGAGGTTGGAGCATTGGACAAAGACGTGTTCTATGTGCTCGACAAACTCAAGGTTGGGGAAATAAGTGCGCCAAGTGTAAGCATTGGGCCGGATGGCAAGAAGATTTATCGCGTATTCAAACTACTGTCCCGTACCGAACCGCATCGAGCCGCGTTGATCTCAGACTACTTGCTGTTAAAGCAGGCCGCTCAGCGTACCAAGCGCCAAGAGGCCATCGCACAATGGATCACGGATAAAACGTCCTCTACCTACATAAAACTGCATGGTGCGTTTGTGGGTTGTCAGTTTAGTGATCAGTGGAAAATACAGGCACAGTGAGGACTTTCAGAATTACATTTGAGACTCAATCAATAACATGAGCAATTCCAATACCGACGTTCAAGCGGTTGAACGTTTTCAAGGTGCTTACGCTTCACTTCGCGATGAGGTAGGTAAAGTGATCATTGGGCAAAATGAGGTGATCGAGCAGGTTTTGATCGCCATATTCAGTAGGGGCCACAGTCTATTGGTTGGTGTTCCTGGCTTGGCCAAAACCATGCTGGTGAATACCATAGCTCAGGCCCTGGGCTTGAGTTTTAATCGAATACAATTCACACCGGATCTAATGCCTAGTGATATTATAGGCTCCGAGATATTGGATGAGAATAGACAGTTCAGGTTCATCAAAGGTCCGCTTTTCGCGAATATTGTTCTTGCTGATGAGATTAATCGTACGCCACCTAAGACACAGGCGGCTTTGCTCGAGGCGATGCAGGAAAAATCAGTTACGGCGGCAGGCCAAACCTATAAGTTGCCTGATCCGTTCTTCGTGCTAGCCACGCAGAACCCAATAGAGCAGGAGGGAACATACCCTTTGCCTGAAGCACAATTGGATCGATTCATGTTCAATATCTGGGTGGATTACCCTTCATATGACGAGGAGTTGGCGGTTATAAAAGCCACTACCCAAGACATTCAGGTAGAAGTCAATACCGTCCTAAGTGCGGAGGACATCCTGTTTTATCAAGGTTTGATAAGGAGGGTTCCTGTGCCAGATAATGTATTTGAATATGCCGTTAAGTTGGCAGCTAGCACACGACCGGGAAGAGAAGGCGTAGCGGAAATGGTTTCAGACTATGTTAGTTGGGGTGCTGGTCCTAGAGCTTCGCAGTATCTCATTATCGCGGCCAAGTGCCACGCGTTGGTGAGGGGTAAGTTATCTCCTGACATAGAAGACGTGCAAGCCATTGCCTTGCCGGTTTTAAGGCATCGATTAGTAAGGAACTACAAGGCTGAGGCCGAAGACATTAGCCTTGAAAAGATAGTTTCTGCCATTATTTAACCCGGCTTGGTTTGCTGGTCTAAGGGGGCAGCCGTTCTTTGAGGCTTAAAGAACTAATTTTTAGGATGTTAGCTTTTGCGTAATATTTAATAAAGTGCAGCTGGGCGTTTTTGTTGAAGGGTGACTTCTTTGTTAACTTTGAGTCTTCTATTATGTAGGATACTGCAGCAACCAACTACCATGAACATAAAATCACTCACCTCCGCTTTTCTTTTTTCTCTTCTTACCGTCAGCGTCTTTGGGCAAGTGCCGGATCTGGACATCTCTCTTGTAGATAATGGCAATAGTGAGATTGAGGTGGTTATTCGACCTGTAGGTGCGTTCGATGAGGTCTTCTCGTCACTGGTATTCACCATTCGCTGGGATGCGGTTTCAGGAGCTTCCTTAGGAGCTGTTTCGCAGGTTATACCGGAAGCCATCTATATGCCTGTGGCGAAGTCAGGCGGAGAAATCGACGACAATGGTAATCGGTATCAGGTTTTTGCCGGGTTTGGAGTGTCACAATTGAGTGCGTTTGGTGCTGCATTTGTCGGTGGACAGGAGATTGTCTTACTGACGATTCCAGTTATCAATGGCATGAGTTCGTTCGAGATTGTGAATGATGCATGGACTGGGGATCCTGCTAATAATGGCGACTTCTTTGTTTCCTTGAATGGAATACCTACAACGGGTATAATCTATGGAGGGGCCATCTCTACTAACGTAGATGAGAATCTAGCCAGTTCGGATGTGCGTGTGGTTCCAAACCCTTCTCAGGGTAATGTGCAGCTACAGTTGTCGAATTTGATAGGGGAGACAGCGGTTATTGAGCTTGTTAACCCTTTAGGGCAGATTATTTTAACGGAAGGACTCACTATTTCGGGGCCATCTGTAGTGAAAGACATAGACTTAAGCGATTATCAAAAAGGAAGCTATTTCTTCCGGATCGCCAGGAATGATCGGGTGGAGGTCGTTCCTTTTGTCTTAAATTGAAGACATCTTGTACTGGCTTGAGACGTTTTAAGCCAGCCTAATATCCAAAGTGCTCATGAATCTTGCCAAGTTAACTTGGTCGTATAGCTTATTGTCTTGCGCCCTAGTGTTTAGCGCCTTAACGTCGAATGCACAAACAATTCCGTTCTGGGCTGATGATTTTGAAAACATACAGCCTATCAAGGGCGAGAGACAGATCGTTCCGGATCACTACCGCTATGTGAGTCTCGATATTGCTGCGTTAGAACAGCATTTAACCGATGTGCCTAAAGGGAATGCGTTTGATGCCAGGTCATCCTCAACCTTGTTGGAAATACCCACACCAGATGGAAATTCCGCGGCATTCCAGGTTTTGGAAGCTTCAATTATGCACCCTGACCTTCAAGCCAAATTTCCGGGTATCAGAACCTATGCGGGGCAGGGGGTAGACGACCCTAGTTTGACCATCAGATTTGATGTCACCCCTAAAGGCTTCCATGCTATGATCTTAGGCCATGACCAGGGAGCGATTTACGTAGACCCGTATCATGTGAACACAAGAAGTAACTACATCTCTTACTACAAGAAAGATTACAAGAAGAAGGCTCACAAAAATTTTATTGGGTGCCATTACACAGATGTAAATGATCCGGAGATGATCAACCCGACAGAGATGATAAAAGGCTTGAAAGATGCGGGCACACGGCAAGTTGGTGATTGTCAATTAAGAACGTATCGCTTAGCACTCGCCTGTACTGGTGAGTATGCAAATTTTCATGGAAGTAATACAACCAAT
>CAZPEQ010000116.1:0-7455 GCA_964585605.1 uncultured Weeksellaceae bacterium
GATAAGCACTGTACCATTGGGTCGATCAAGTCCAACATAGGTCATTTGACCATTGCAGCAGGAGTTACGGGGTTAATTAAAACCGCCTTATCACTTCGAGAAGAAGTGATACCTGGCACGCTGAACTTCAACTCACCGAACCCTGCCCTGAACTTAGATGCAAGTCCGTTCACGGTTACAGCCGAAAAGCAAGCATGGCCGCGAAATGAAACTCCAAGAAGAGCGGGTATAAGTTCATTTGGTGTTGGAGGTACCAATGCACATGTTGTGCTTGAGGAAGGCCCAGTGCCCGTGCCTTCTGAAGCAGGCCGCAGCCAGCAAGTACTTTTCTTATCTGCTAAAACAAAAGAAGCTTTAGATCGTCGTACGGAACAATTACTGGCTTTCCTCAAAGCCAATCCCAATGCAGACTTAGCTGACCTCGCGTACACCTTGGATATCGGTCGTCGACCGTTCCACTTCCGACGCAGTATCTCCTGCGACTCCGTTGATCATGCCATTGATGTGATCGAGTCGAACGACGCTTCCAGAGTGTCAACTCGAGAGTTCGTTCAGCAAGCTCCAGGGGTCATTTTCATGTTCCCTGGCCAGGGATCTCAGTACGTTGGTATGGGTAAAGACCTGTACGCACAAGAGCCTGTATTCGCAAAGGCATTTGATCAGTGCTGCGCTCTTTTCAAACAAGAACTGAAAGAAGATATTAAGGCGATCATTTTCGCCGATGGACTGAGCGAGGAAGATGCTAATGCGCAACTGAAGCAGACGAAATACACGCAACCTGCATTGTTCACCGTTCAATTCTCTTTAGCACAACTCTGGTTAAGTTGGGGAATCAAACCCGCCGGAGTGCTTGGTCATAGCATTGGTGAATTTGCCGCAGCGTGTATTGCAGGGATCTTCTCTCTTGAAGATGCTGTTAAGTTGGTTTCTGCCCGTGGCAGCATGATGCAGGAGTTACCTGAAGGATCAATGTTATCCGTTCGCGCGTCAGAGGATCTGGTAAGCAAGAACCTTCCTAGTGGCTGTAGTATTGCCGCAAACAACGGGCCCGAACTATGTGTAGCCAGCGGCCCTGATGAAGCGATCCAATCACTTCAATTGGAATTGGAGGCCAAGGAGATCATGTGCAAACTGCTGCACACCTCGCATGCTTTCCACTCTCCAATGATGGATCCTATGGTAGGTCCCTATGAAGAGCTTGCAGGTACGGTTACTTTTAACGCTCCACGCATTCCAATGGTCAGTACTGTGACAGCGGACTGGATCAAAGAGAGCGAATGCACCGATCCGTCTTATTGGTCTGGGCATGTGCGGGCAACAGTCCGTTTTGCGCAAGCCGTGAAGAAGGCATGGGAGCAAGATTCTCACCTCATGCTTGAGGTTGGACCGCGCACAACCGCAAGTACCCTCGCACGCCAACAAAGTGCAGATCGAAATACACAAGTGGCTGTCGCTTCTCTTGGAAAAGAAGCCGGACAGGGAAAAGAATTTGGTGAGGTATTAAGGGCAGTGGGCCAATTGTGGCAGCACGGTATCGCATTAGATACAGATCTTTACTATGAAGGTAAACGTCGTGTAAAGCTTCAACTACCTACGTATCCATTCACGCGCAAACGTCATTGGATTGAACCGGGACATGTTTCCGTTTCAACAACAATGTCAGCAGAAACCAACGCGGTTGAATCTGCAACCGATCTGCATGCTGACGCTAGCCCAAAGGAACGTTTGATCACGGAACTCAAGGATATCCTTGAAGCATCATCCGGTATCGAGCTCGAAGGTGTTTCTAGCGATACCACGTTCTTGGACATGGGGTTAGACTCCTTGTTCCTCACGCAAGTAGCATTAACGCTACAAAAGAAGTTCAATACGCGTATTACGTTCAGGCAGTTGAACGAAGACTTGTGTGACTTAGATCGCCTTGCAGACTTTTTAGAAGAGAACGCGGATCTAAGTGGCAAGGATTCTCCCAAAAAAGCAACTAGTTCAGCGACAGGTGGCGAAGACGGCCCAACGAATAAGAAGGAATTTGGTGCGATCGCGCGCATTCAGCGTGATGTCAAAGATGAATTAACCCCGACGCAGCGCGAGTTTCTTGACCGTCTTACGCGCGAATACAATCAGCGCACAGCAAAATCAAAAGCCAACGTTGAAGGAGACCGTAAGCACATGGCTGACCCCCGTGTCGTTAGCGGTTTTAAACCACTTACGAAGGAATTGATATATCCTATCGTGGTGGAGCGATCAAGAGGTAGCCACTTGTGGGACTTAGACGGAAACGAATACGTTGACATCTTGAATGGTTTTGGCTCCAACCTATTCGGCTATATGCCAGACTTCGTTAGGGAAGCATGCCATAACCAGCTAGACAAAAGTATTGACATCGGTCCGCAAACACCCTTAGCGGGCGAAGTGACCAAACTCATGTGCGAGTTGACCGGTCACGATAGAAGTGCGGTCTGTAACACAGGTTCCGAAGCAGTATTAGGAACAATGCGTGTTGCTCGAACAGTGACGGGCAGAAGTTTAATAGTCGCATTTGATGGTGCTTATCACGGTATCAATGATGAGGTGATTGTTCGGGGATCTAAAAGCATGAAGTCTTTCCCTGCAGCGCCCGGCATCATGCCGGAAGCAGTGCAGAATATGCTCATTCTTGAGTACGGCACTCCTGAGTCTCTAAACATCATTAAGGAAAGAGCACATGAGGTTGCTGCGGTCTTAGTCGAACCCGTGCAAAGTCGACGACCGGAATTCCGACCCGTAGACTTTCTAAGAGAGGTCAGAGAAATCACATTAGAACACGGTTGTGCACTGATCTTTGATGAGGTTGTTACCGGTTACCGAATGCACCCAGGAGGGGCACAAGCCTTGTTCGGAATCAAAGCAGATATGGGAGCTTACGGTAAGTCCTTTGGCGGAGGAATGCCTATTGGCGGCATATCAGGAAAACGTGAATTCATGGATGCGCTGGACGGTGGTCATTGGCAGTTTGGCGACGATTCAGTTCCTGAGATCGGTGTTACTTATTTTGCGGGAACGTACGTACGGCACCCACTAACAATGGCAGCCGCGAAAGCTTCGCTCCAACATATGAAGGATTCAGGGCCGGCATTGCAAGAAGGGCTTAACGAACTTACCGAACGCCTTGCGAACGAGGCGAATCGAATCTTCACCGCCGAAAAAGTTCCGTACTGGATGGTGAATTTCGGTTCCTTGTTTAAGGTAAAATATGATGACACGGTACCGCATATTGAATTGTTCTTCACCCTGATGAGGCATAAGGGCATTCACGTTTGGGATGGTTTTCCTTGCTTCTTGACCGAAGCACATACAGAAGAAGATTGCAGCAAGATCATTAACGCGATCACCGAGAGCGTTCACGAGCTAAAGGATGCAGGCTTTCTACCAGAAAAGCGGTTTGTGCTTGAGAAAGTGAATAGCACACTCAATGGTCATGCTACACGAGCGGAAGAAAAAGTAATATTAGCATCTTCTCCCCCAGTTGCTGGTGCGCGATTAGGAACGACAGAATCAGGAGACCCCGCTTGGTTCATTCCTGACCCTGATAGAGAAGGAAAGTTCCTTCAGTTGATTGAAGAATAAAGGACAACGTCTTGGAAAAGTTCATACCTACTATATCGTACAAGCCTGTTGAACACGATCCGTTCGGTTCACGGAATATCGTTGCAACGGTTCCTACCACAGAGGCACAACGTGAAATCTGGGCAGCATCTTCTATGTCAGAAGAAGCATCCTGTTCATACAACGAATCTGTTTCTCTTCAATTAGAAGGAAAACTAGACACGAAGGCGCTATCCCGCGCGCTACAAGACCTAGTGGCTTCGCATGAGAGTCTTCGCAGTCTCCTAAGTCCAGATGGAACCCGATTAGTTGTTTACTCAGATAATCAATTCGGATATTTCGTACACGATTGCCTTACCCTATCATCGGAGGAAACGAAAAAAAGCTTAGGCGAACTGGAGGAAGAGTTAATGAGCTCGCCGTTTGATGTAAAAAACGGCCCAATGTTCAGAGCGGATCTCACCCTCCTGACAGCCTCTTCATCTCTACTGAGATTGACCGCACATCATGTTATCTGCGACGGATGGTCCATCGGCATAATGATGGAAGACATTGCCAAGTTCTATAATGCACGTATTGCCGGAGCAAATATTGATAATACGCATGTGGTTCCGTTCAGTAAGTACGTGCAAGAAACGGTTGCTTTCAGCAAAACCGAGGACGCCGCTTCGATCCGGCAATATTGGATAGATCAGTATAAAGGAGAGATCCCTCGGGTTGACCTCCCCACCGACAGAAGACGGCCTTCCGTGAAGAGTTACGCAGGAGAGCGTATCGATATGGAAATGGATGCCGCTCTTGTTCGGAAGTTGAAAGAAGTATCGTTGAAACATGGAAGTAGTTTAGTTACAACTCTACTGACCTGTTTTGAAGTATTGATCCATAAGGTCACTAGGCAGAATGATCTGGTTGTCGGTTTACCTGCCGCCGGACAGTCTGATATGGATATGCGAGGCTTAGTTGGTCACTGTGTAAACCTGCTTCCGCTAAGAAGCGAGATAAATGACAACCTCCCCTTTGTTGAGCACCTCAAAGAACGCAGAACGGCTGTACTAGACGCATATGACAACCAGCGCTTCACCTTTGGGAGTTTGATAAAAGAATTGCGCATATCTCGTGAAGCAGGACGTATTCCGCTGGTTCCGATCGTATTCAATATTGACATGAACTTAGATGAGGGAGTTGCGTTTACCGGCGTCAATCATTCTTTCATCAGCGAACCTAGAAAGTTTGAAAACTTTGAGTTGTTCTTAAATGCAACAGGATCAGAGGATAAGTTAATCCTTGAATGGTCGTATAACGTTGACCTGTTCAATCGAGAAACAGTCGAAGGGTGGATGAGCCAGCTCCTAGAATTAGTCGAGCAGATCGCAGAAAATCCTAAAACTCGGATCCGTGACCTAGGCACTGAACTTATTCAATTCTCTTCTGCGGCTGAATCCAAAAAGAATTGGGAAGGATCTTATGGCGTGCTTCCTAGCGATCATACGGTAGACGGAATCTTCTCTCAACTGGCGAAAGAACACCCTGATCATACTGCGCTGATAATCGGAGATACCAAATTGTCTTATGCAGAATTAGAGCAACGGGTAAGGAGCATTTATTCGGAATTGATAAACAATGGTGTTAAGCACGGAGAACCTGTAGGCCTGAGCATGAACCGTTCCTTTGACTTGATCGCAAGTATGCTTGCTATCTTAAGAGCTGGTGCTTGTTTCGTACCCCTCGACCCAACTTATCCTGAGGAGCGTCTAGAATTCATGTTGCAAGACTCCGCAGTTACCGTCTTGCTTACTTCGAGAGAAGTCGTGGAGTTACTGCCGAAGCATAGTGCTAAAGAGATTTTCGTCAATGAGATCAGGTCTGACAGTAAGTTGACCAATACGACTATCGAACATTCTTCCAATGATGCTGCGTACGTTATGTACACCTCCGGAAGCACAGGCAAGCCGAAAGGAGTTGTGGTTCCACACCGCGCCATCGTTCGGCTAGTGCGAGATCAGGACATGATGACTTTCTCCAATGACCTGGTGTTCCTCCAACTATCAAATACAAGTTTCGATGCATCCACACTTGAGATCTGGGGAGCATTGCTGAACGGGGCCAAATTGGTTCTACTGCCTCAGCAAAAGCCCACCTTAGACGAGATCGTCGAGGCGATCGAAAAGAACAGTGTGACTAGCGTTTGGTTCACAACAGGTTTGTTCAACCTATTGGTAGATGAGAAGCTGCACAGCCTTAAAGGCTTGAAGCACATCTTCAGTGGCGGAGATGTCTTGAGCGTACCCCACGTTTCTAAAGCATTTGAATTGCTAGGGCCTGGTGTACTTCATAACGGTTACGGGCCTACCGAAAACACCACTTTTACGTGTACATACCAGATCAACGACTTGCGCTCTATTGAGAATGGTGTACCCATTGGAGCCCCAATATCAGGCACTACTGTTCTTGTTTTGAATGAACAAAGTGAACGAGCCAAAGTAGGAGAAGAGGGCATCTTATATACTGGCGGAAACGGACTAGCAAATGGCTACTGGCGCAGACCGGAACTCACTGAAGAAAAATTCGTAAAGAACCCCTTCAACACCAACGATACCTTATACAACACGGGCGACCTTGTTACCTGGTTACCTGATGGAAATATTCACTTCGTAGGACGTGCAGATGGTCAGGTAAAAGTAAGAGGGTTCAGAGTTGAACTTGGTGAAATAGAAGCGGCGTTGGACGACCTCAATGCAGTTCAGGACAGGGTTGTTCTTTGCAGAACTGATCGACCAGGAGAGAAAACCCTTGTTGCCTATATCGTACCTGCGCAAACCGATAAAGACAGTACTACCGTTGTTGATCTTTCTGACCACGAAGCGTTAAGCCGCGAGGCTCGAACACATCTTGATGCAAAACTGCCATCGCATATGGTACCTGCTGCATTCATGGTTATGGAGGAACTGCCGCTTACTGCAAACGGCAAAGTCGATAAGCGCGCATTGCCTGCTCCAGAACCGAAGACCAGCACGATGAAAGCGCAGTATGTTGCGCCCCGTGATAACCTAGAGCAAATTATTGCGGGTATTTGGTCTGACCTGTTAAAGGTGCCACGTATTGGTGTCCGCGATAATTTCTTTGAGTTAGGAGGTCATTCCCTTATTGGCATTCAGCTCTTTTCAGCGATCAAGAATCAGTTAGGCAAGGAACTACCGCTAAAGACTTTATTCTCTGCACCCACCGTAGCAGCTCAAGCACGTATCATTAAAGATCAAGGGTGGTCTAATTCGTGGCAGAACTTAACGGCCATACAACCTGAGGGAAGCAAAGTTCCATTCTTCGCTGTGCATGCTGATGAAGCCAACTACTTTATTCCAAAAGCATGGGGAAAAGACCAACCTTTCTATGCCTTCTTCCATCAAGGTGATGACGGACACCGTATTCAGTATACAAGTGTAAAAGAAATAGCCAAGCACTTCATACGGGAATTGCGTCAAGTACGGCCACATGGACCATACTTGCTTGGAGGTTATTCTTTCGGAGGCATTGTCGCTTTTGAAATGGCGCAGCAGTTATCTGCCATGGGAGAAACCGTACCCTTACTGGCCCTTCTTGACACCTACGATCCCGTTATGTTCGACCGCGTCATGAAACAAGAAGAAAAGTTCTACGATGGAATCAAGAAATCCATCATGCGCGCAATGGCCAACTTCTACATTAAGCGTAACAAACCACTACCCGGAAAGCTAAGGCACTTCTACATCATTGATACGTATGACAAAGCTATCCGTGAATACGAAGCACGTCCTTACGAAGGCCCTCTTACGGTCTTCAAGGCGAAAGCTTCTTCAGGAGAAGATCATATGGGGTGGTCAAGGTGGGGCGAGC
>CAZPEQ010000117.1:0-7394 GCA_964585605.1 uncultured Weeksellaceae bacterium
TGCGCGATCTGTCTTTCAACTTCTGTTGTCGGTGCCACAAAAGCCGTATTCAATGCTGGGCGTTCTGTAGATGGTGCAGGTAGGCCCTTTCTATCAGTTTTGCCGTTTGGCGTGAGCGGTATTTCCGCCAAGTGTACATAAGCGCTAGGCAACATATACTCGGGCAAGTTGCTGCTAAGATGCGTCCTTAACGAGCTTATGTTAAGTTCCTCTGAGCTGCACGTGTAGTAAGCTACCAATCTCTTAATACCAGGAATATCCTCTCTGACTGTTGCTGCAGCTTTGTCGACGAGTGGATGTTTTGCAATTGCATTTTCCACTTCGCCAAGCTCAATGCGGAACCCGCGAACTTTCACTTGTCCGTCCGCACGCCCGATAAAGTGAATGTTTCCATTAGGAAGCCATTTAACGAGATCCCCTGTGTTGTATAATTTTTCTCCTGGCCGAAATGGGTCAGGAATGAACCGTTCGTCAGTTAATTCAGACCGACGCCAATACCCTAAGGCGAGGCCATTGCCGCCCGTATAAAGTATTCCTTCTTCTCCCACTTCGGCTCGTTCTCCCTTCTCATTTAGAACAAGAACGTTGGTACCGCTCACAGCTCGTCCGATCGGCACTCCATGCTGAACATTTCGAAGGTCATTGATCTGGTAGGTACAGGTGAAGGTGGTGTTTTCCGTAGGACCATATCCATTATGCAGAACTCCTGGCCCTAACTCTTTGAATGCTTTTGCGATATGAGGAACACTCAGTACGTCACCCCCAGTGAAAATATGTTTGAGACCTATTAAGCTTGGTAGCTTATCGTCCACAAGGAGGTTGAATAACCCAGTAGTGAACCAAACCGTTGTTACGACTTCTTTTTCGATGGTATGTATGATCTCATCGAGTGTGGGCTTTTGTTGTGGCTGAAGAACCAAGCGAGCCCCGTTTAATAAGGCACCCCATATTTCTAAAGTAGATGCATCAAAGCTGGTGTTCGCTAACTGAAGGAAAACAAGTTCCTCCGAAAACGGAAGAAGGTCTTGCTCATTCACAAGGCGAATAATCGCACGGTGCGGAACCACCACTCCCTTGGGCGTTCCTGTGCTGCCCGAGGTATACATGATGTACGCTGGGTCATTAACACCGTGTTCTGCTGTAGGGGCACTGACCGTTAGGTGATCAGTTGCAAGCTTGTCTACGACGACCTCCTCAGCTCCGTGTTTCGGGAGTTGTTCACGAGCCTGGTCAGATAGCAAGAGTACGTTTACTTCGGTATCTTCTAACATAAACGCTAACCGTTCAGTTGGATAGCTTAAGTCGAAGGGAACGTAACACGCGCCAGCTTTCATAATAGCAAGCATACTTGCGATCATGTCGATGGAACGGTTGATGCAAAGACCTACTGGGTCGCCCACTTGCACCTTATGTTTTTGCAGTTCCACGAAAATGCCTTCAACCCGCTGCTCGAGTTCGGCATAACTTAGTTTGACACCTTCTGCAACGAGGGCAATTCTGTCGGGGTTCTTTTTTGCTACTGATGAGAAGACCCGATCAACCGTTAGGTGATTCGGCAACGCATTGTAATTACCCTCCCATTCGGCCAAAGCTTGGCCACCCCCAGCATACTCAACAAGTGGTTTAATCCAGCTTAGTGCTGAAGTGCCCTCTTGCCATGTGTTTAATCGGCCCATTGCTTCATGGCTCATGGGAATACCGTGTATTTGACCTTTCGCAGCGTTCGAATAGACCAGACAGCAAAGACTGTCTGAGGTGGCTGCATCTAATCCAGCCTTTGTTTCAGGGCCGGTGAGGTCTTGAAGCTGAAGTACATTGACTTCTGTAGCGGTGAATTTGGAATTAGCGGAGGAGTCGCAAATGACTAATCTCGGCTGTGCATCTACTATAATCTTGGAAACCCGCTCGTGTTGAACTGTATGGTCGATATAAACATATGCAGCTCCTGCTCGAAGCACTGCAATACACGAAAGAACTAAATCATGGGATTCTGTAAGACATAATCCAACCACTTCTCCCGGCTTGATGCCCTTAGTTATTAGCGAATTGGCTACGGATGCAGTTCGGCGCTCAACCTGGTCGTAAGTATATGTATGACCTTGATGCTGCACTGCGGTAGTAGCAGGCACTTCTTTAAATCTCTTCAATAAAGGCTCTAAAACGTTGCTTAAACGTACTGCTGACATGATTGGTCAAAGGTCTATTCTATGTCGCCGGCAATGCACGGCCCCATTTTTATGGTTAGTCTCTACAAGAAACCTGGTATACGGTATTCTCCATTTCTAAGTTCTGGGGAGGGCCAAATTAATGTTTGTTGACAGATTAAGTGGGTAAAAAACGTTGCTGATGGGCAAAATATCAACATTCGTCGATAAAAGTGTGCAAAACGCGAAATGAGGCTCTGTCCGCTGGGATCGAGAAGATCAGTCTAGTAATGCTACGCTTCCTTCTATATGGTTGAGAATTAGCAGATTTTGTGCTTTTCTGAATAGGAAGGGGAGTAGGGGCTCTCCTATATTTGCCGCGGCGGAAAATGACCTTGCGTGACCTGATAATTTTGTTCCTACTGTCCTTGTTCGGAGTAAGTGTTAGCGCACAGACCTTTTCGCACGACCGCTCGGTTCAGGCATGGGCAGAAGTTCAGGCTAACCCCGCTCAGATAACCCTGCGCTGGCAGAACTATTCAACGGCTAATGGATACCAGATCTACAGAAAACTGAGGACTGGTAACTCTTGGGGATCTCCCATTGTGACTTTGCCAGGTGCTGCTGTACTGTATTCTGACAATAATGTATCGGTGGGCGTTTCCTATGAGTACCGCATTGTTCGCAATTCAAATACGGGAAGTGGGGTTTCTTACTTGAATGTGGGAATAAGTATGGCACCCACGCATCAGCGGGGTAAGATGGTGCTGTTGGTAGACAATGCCTTCTCGAGCACTTTATCATCGGAGCTGGCTCAATTGGTGGTTGATCTAGAGAATGACGGTTGGTCTGTGTTTCGGCACGATGTAAGTCGAACGGATGCAGTTACCAGTGTGAAAAATCTGGTGGCAACTGATTACTGGTCCGATCCCGGCAACTTCAAATCAGTTTTCATTGTGGGCCATGTTCCCGTGCCTTATTCAGGAAACTTGGCGCCTGACGGTCATGGTAATCACTTTGGAGCTTGGGCTGCGGATGTATACTACGGCGATATTGATGGCAATTGGACGGATAATTCCGTTTGGAATACGAATGCTTCTTGGCCGAAGAACCATAATACACCAGGAGATGGGAAGTTTGACCAAACCACGATTCCGAGTGGCGTTGAGCTTTCGGTAGGCCGGGTTGATTTTTTCGACCTCCCTGCTTTCAGTCAGAACGAAACGCAATTGTTAAGCGCCTACCTGAGCAAATTGCACAATTGGAAAGTGAAGACACTTACCGCACAAGACAGGGCTGTAGTGGATGACAACTTTACTGGCTTCCAAGATGCATTCGCACAAAATGGATTCAGAGGCTTTGGTCCGCTGGTTCATCCAAATAATGTGCTTTCAGCGGATTACTTCACTTCCTTGAATCAACAAAGTCACCTGTGGAGTTATGGGTGTGGAGGAGGCTGGTTCAACAGCGCCAATGGTATTGGAACCACAGTTGATTTTGCCAATAGCTACCCTCAAACCATATTCACCATTCTATTCGGTAGTTACTTTGGAGATTGGGATACGCAGGATAATTTCCTGCGTGCTGCATTGGCCTCGGGAACCACGCTTACCAATTTTTGGGCTGGATACCCGAATTGGTACTTCCATTTCATGGGCCTTGGAGAACCGATCGGGACTTCGGTTATCGCCTCTCAGGAGAACGGCAATAATTTTTACAATCCCAGGAATGGTAATGCCGGACGCGTTCATATGGCGCTTATGGGGGACCCAACGTTACGCATGCGCAACGTGGTGCCCGCGTCTAATGTCAACGCGGTTAGTGTTGCAGGAACAACGACGGCCAACATTACATGGAACGCTTCTCCTGACGCGGTTAGCGGATATCACGTCTATCGATTGGAGAACGGAGCGTGGATTCAACGGAACTCGAATATGATTTCGGGCACGTTCTTTCAAGATGATATTTCTGGTTTAAGTGGGGCGGTTTCTTATATGGTACGCGCTGAAAAACTGATTACTGGTTTTAGTGGGACATACAGTGAACTGAGTTTAGGTTCTAGAGGACAAGTACAGGCAAGTGGGAATACTACCGATTGTCAAGGTGTGTTGAACGGGCCGGCCTTCATCGATGATTGTGGTGTTTGTGCCGGAGGAACGACCGGCCATGTGGCGGGTAGTGATAAGGACTGTGCGGGTGTTTGTTTTGGCGCGGCGTTCATTGATCAGTGCGGAGTCTGTGCTGGAGGAACCACAGGGGTGCAGCCAAACTCTTCTCAAGATTGCTTGGGAGTGTGTAATGGCAATGCCTTGCCTGGCTTCCCGTGCGACGATGGCAATGCAGCTACTGGAAACGACGCATGGACCGTGAATTGCACATGTGAAGGTGCGCCATTTGACTGCCTCGGAGTTGCAGGTGGAAATGCACTGCCTGGATCGCTGTGTGACGACGGAGATAACACCACTCAAAATGATGTGTGGGATGCCAACTGCAATTGCGCAGGTGTTGTGGTGGATTGTAATGGTGTGGCTAACGGCACTGCATTGCCGGGCACCGCATGTGATGATGGCAACACATCCACCATAAACGACCAATGGGATGGCAATTGCAATTGCATAGGCGTGTTGGTAGACTGTTTAGGTGTACCAGGAGGCACGGCAGTTCTCGATGATTGTGGCGTATGTAATGGAACCAACGACTGCATTGATGCTACACTGTGCTACGGTTTAGGGACTTCGTTCGATTCTGATGCGGAAGAAGCGCAGAATGGTAATATGTACTTGAATGTTGGCCCACTTGATCTTGTACTAGACAGTGATGTAGGCAACTGGCGGGGTAATCAGACTATTGGATTGCGCTACGAGGGCGTTGAGATTCCGAATAACGCGGTCATAGTGAATGCGTCAATAAAATTCACTGCAAGGACTACGGTCAATGAGAACCCGTGTGAATTAACGGTGGCTTGTGAAGCTGCTGATAACGCCGGGCTTATCACTTGGCAACAGTTTGATCTGTCTTCACGACCCCGTACTTCGTCGGTCAGCTGGTTGCCGCCGCAATGGTTGATCGTTGACGAATCGGATATTCCCCAGACCACACCTAACCTGGCTTCGGTTATACAAGAGGTGGTGGACAGACCAGGTTGGCAACAGAATAATGCATTGGTATTCTTAATTGAAGGATTCGGAGGACGATCAGCATACTCGTACGATGAAGACCCTGCTAAGGCGGCACAACTTTGCGTTTCATTCATGGCACCACCTCCGCAGAACGATTGTTTAGGCGTGCCTGGTGGTTCGGCCGGCCCGGGTTCATCTTGTGATGATGGCGATGCGAATACCGGCAATGATGTGTTTGACAGTAGCTGCGTTTGCGTTGGTCAACCCAATGATTGTTTGGGAGTGCCTGGAGGCACGGCATTTCCAGGAAGCCCTTGTGATGATGGTGTAACTACCACAGGTGCAGATGCCTACGATAACAATTGTAATTGTGTGGGTTTGCCTTTTGATTGCGTAGGTACACCTGGAGGTACCGTTTTACCGGGAGATCCTTGCGACGACGGTAACGCAGGTACGGGTAACGATGTGTTTGATGTGAACTGTGGGTGTTTTGGTCAGCCGTTGGATTGTGCAGGAGTGGCAGGAGGAACCGCCTTGCCAGGAAGCTCTTGTGATGATGGCGATCCGAGTACAGGTAATGATGTCTATTCAACGACCTGCAATTGCGCAGGACAGCTGATTGATTGTGCAGGTGTGATTGGCGGATTGGCTCTGCCTGGAACTGTCTGTGATGATGGTGATTCTACTACGGTTGGCGATGTGTTCGACCTAAGTTGTAACTGTGGTGGCGTATTCGCGGATTGCGAAGGTGTTTTCGGAGGAACGGCTTTACCGGGTAGTTCGTGTGACGATGGAGATGTTACAACGGGTAATGATACCTACGATGCCAATTGCAATTGTATTGGTTTTGTGGTTGATTGTCTTGGCCAGCCGGGGGGTATGGCTGTTCCAGGTTCACCATGTGATGATGGGGATATCACCACGGGGAATGACGTTTATGACGCCAATTGTAATTGTGCTGGTTTGACAATTGACTGTAATGGTGTGCTTGGTGGGTCTGCGCTACCAGGAGCAGCGTGCAATGATGGAAATTCAAATACAGGTAATGACCAGTACGACGCAAGTTGCAATTGTATTGGTCTTCTACTAGACTGTTTGGGTGTGCCGGGAGGGAATTCCTTCGCAGGAACAGTCTGCGATGACGGAGATGCGAACACCGGCAATGATGTATATGATAGCTCGTGTAATTGCGCTGGAATATTGATAGACTGCCTTGGCGTGATCGGTGGTGTTAATGCTCCTGGAGCACCATGTGATGATGGTGATATGAATACCGGAATAGATACATGGGATGCGAATTGTCAATGCATTGGTGTAACGCTTGATTGTTTAGGTGTGCCAGGTGGTGCAGCAGTACCAGGAGCTCCCTGCAATGATGGAAATGCGAGTACAGGCTTAGACGTTTGGACTTCTACATGTTCATGTGAAGGAGTGCCGTTGGATTGTACGGGTACACCTGGTGGTTCGAATGTTCCAGGAAGTGCTTGTGACGATAATGATAGCAGCACGGGTAATGATACGTGGAATGCAAATTGCGTTTGTGCCGGATTACCGAATGATTGTTTAGGTGTGCCTGGTGGTATTGCGGTAGCAGGTACAGTATGCGATGATGGTGATGCGAGTACGGGTAATGACCTTTATGATGTGAATTGTAATTGCGTCGGAGAAGCCCTTGACTGTTTAGGTCAACCGGGAGGGCCTAACGTTCCAGGAGTTGCGTGCAATGATGGAAACCCTCAAACAGGTAATGATGTGTTGAACGCCAACTGTGTGTGTCAGGGGTTACCGCTGGATTGTGATGGTATTCCGGGTGGTTCATCAGTCCCAGGTAGCTCTTGCAACGACGGGGATCCATTAACGGGAAATGATGTTTATGATCAGAATTGTTTGTGTAAAGGCCAGTTGATCGATTGTGAAGGAATAGCGGGTGGTATTGCTTTGCCGGGAGTTGCTTGTGACGATGGGAATCCGAACACGTCCAATGATGTCTGGGATGCGAATTGCATGTGTCAAGGGCTGTTTTTGGACTGTCTGGGTGTGCCGGGAGGCAATGCCTTTCCGGGAACCCCATGTGATGATGGAGACCCAAATACAGGAAATGATACTTGGGGCGGTGCTTGCGATTGTGTGG